>NZ_ABCK01000028.1 GCF_000170755.1 Lentisphaera araneosa HTCC2155 | reverse complement strand
GGCATACTACTTTAATGACTATGTGGTTGACTATACGGGAGTCGACGATGCAGACCAATGGGGTTATGACGATGACGTCGACGATGTCATTTATTTTGCTGAACTCAACTTGCAGCTTTGCGACAAAGTTAAAATGAATCCCTATGCATATTACCAAGATAAATATGTTGGCTGGTATGGTTTAGATACTCAAATTGTCTTTAATAAAACGGCGACTTACGAGTATGGTACAAAAGTATTTACCTACTACATGGATGCTCTAGAAGATTCAACGACAGATGACGAAGGTAGAGGAAGTTTTAACTATAGTATTAACCCCTTCTACCACCGTGAGCGCTGGAAGTTTGATGTCGGTTACTCCGAATTTGGTGACAACTCGAAAAATAATCGCCCTGCTTGGGGATATCGTTATTTCACCAACGTGCTCTACCATGATGGCGGTGTAGGTGATATCGAGATCATCGACTATAACCCACTCTATGGCACCAAAGGAACAGATGTTTACTTTGGTCGTGTGGGTTACCACGAAGAAAAGTGGGTTCTAGGTATGACGGCTGGTCTCTACACGCCTGAAGACAACGACACTTATCACAATATTTGGGAATTCCAGTTTGGCGGAAGTTACCTCTTTACTGAAAACTTTAATATCGGTGGTCGTCTCGTTAACCTCACAGCTGAAGAACGTGGCGGAGTTACTAATCAAGATGCCAATTATTTAGAAGCATGGGTAACTTACATTTTCTAAAGTTTAAGAATCAAGCATTATTGCCAAAGCCATTCACTTTTAGTGAATGGCTTTTATTTTTACGAATACCCACAAGAAAGGGTATGGTGCTTCGCACACGAGATGGACGCTGTCCCTCTCGAGCTCTCCCTGCAAGGATTTGCCAATCCTTGACCAGGCGACTAGGTGCTTGGCCCCGCTTTATGGGTAATTATGTTTATTTTTACTTTGGCTTTGAGCAACGACAAAATATTATAGAGCCCATAATAAGTACGATTCGTATAAATAAAGTGTTTCGATCCGCGATTATGTGAGTGCCCTTCTTTGTCTTGCTCACGCTTAATCCTATCGCCCATTTCGTAGAGCTCCATGAAAAAACTATCATCTGCAAAGTCGAATTCGGTATAATGAAAAGGCCGCATGGCAAGTTTCATGAGCTTCTTGAAATTTTTTGTAAAAAATTTAACGGCCTTGGGACTATCATCGGGTCGTAGTATTTCCAAATCCAATAGATTTTGATGGAAGCGTTTATCATCGTCGAATAAGCCTTGATCAACGCCAAGGAAGTAATTTGTGTAGAAATCTTCTGGAACTTTTTTCATGCAACCAAAATCAATGACGCGTAAGTCGCCCTTTTCTCCAATCAAGAAATTTCCTGGGTGTGGGTCCGCGTGTAACCACTTCAGTTCATGCATCTGAAAATGATAGAAATCCCATAGCTTTTGGCCTATGGCATCGCGATCTTCTTGACTGATTTCCTCGTTAAAAAACTCATCTACATGCTTGCCATGTAACCATTCCATGACCAAGAGTCTTTCAGAGCTCAACTCGCGAAAATATTGCGGAAAACGCAAATAATCTAGGTGTTGACATTTTTCCGCAAGGCTACTACCCTGCTCCAGTTCCTGTAAATAGTGAGTTTCCTCAAGCATCTTCTTTTCAATTTCACTAAAGTAGACTTTTACTTCCGCAGACTTGAGTTTGAGCAGTTTTAAGGCGAAAGGTTTTACCAATTTTAAATCGGATGAAATGCTATCCGCTACACCTGGATACTGTAATTTAATGGCCACTTCTTGGTTCTTGTAAACTGCCTTATGTACTTGGCCGATGGACGCGGCTCGTTCCGCATTGGGACTGAAGTTTTGAAAAACTTTCTCTGGCTTTTTACCCAGTTCTCTTTTGAGGATTTTATTTACTAAGGGCGCTGATAAGGGAGGCGATTGATACTGCGCCATGGCAAATTGATCCGTATAAGCTTTGGGAAGAGCGCCGCGATCCATACTCAACATCTGAGCGACCTTGAGTGCGCTGCCTTTCATCTCACTCAGGCAATTGTAAACATCTGCCGCATTATCTTGATCGAGCGCTTCTTGGCTTGTTTTTTGATTGGTGACTTTCTTACCATAATGTTTTAGGTAATTGCCCCCAACTTTCAAACCAGCTACCGCAACCTTACCTGCACGGCTAACTTTGCTCGTGGGGATTGAGTTTAGGGACTTCACTATTTTGAGCGTCTGTGTTTCATCAAATCAATAAATGTATCAAAGAGGTTCGGTGCTAAAGTATCAAAGAAAAAGATCATGCTTTTTTCAATTAAAGCATCCATATATTCTTCTTGCTTGTGGTTCTTTTTACCATCACATTTACCCCACTGTTTAAGGTTCATGAAAAATAGTCCCGTAAAAAAATCACACATATGTTTATTATTCATACCGCGATCTTTAAATTCTTGACAGGCCATACCTTCTTTTAAAAGTTTATTCATAAAGCACTTGAGTAACTTTTTGAAATCGTTTGAACCATACATAAAATCACTGGAATCTAGACTAGAACAGTTTTTAAAATATGAACTGTTTTCATCCATAAATTCAAACCATGAATACATAAAAGCTAAGCCACGATCACGTTGCTTGTAAGACATGAATTCTGGCGAAGCACCCAAATGCGATAAAACATCATTTAGGCCATGTTTCCAAATATCTAATTCCACGTCCCTTAGAGATTTATACTTTTCATAAAACTCATCTTTTGTTAAATGAGCAAAACGCAAAAATGATTTGAGCTTAGGAGGAGGACATTGGTGCTCCAAGATAAATTTATAATAGAGCTTTCTAATTTTCTTCTTTTTCATCTTATTACCTATAATTTTATAGTCTAATAATAAGGTATTCGACAAGAAGCACTTCCAAAATTTTATCGATTAACTAATATAAAAAGCTTTAAAGTTCAAAGTGAACTCAATCGCCTAAAACTTGACTTGTCCGCGTTTATTAAAACATTTCTTGGCAACTTGGCTGACCACTAACATGGAGCCCAAAGCTGTCGATACACAGATGATGAGCATAATCATAATCTGATACTTTGCTGCATTAAGAGGGTCTTCTCCACCTAAAATTTGTCCCGTCATCATCCCAGGAATAAAAACGAGGCCCACTCCCGCTAAATTATTGATCGATGGACTCATGCCAGCTTTGATCGCATCGCGCACTAAGTCATTCATCGCGTCTTTAATTTTCATGCCAAAGAGTAAGTTTTGCTCGAGTTCTTCACGACGATTTTTGAGGTCAGCAAAGAAACGATCTAAGGAAACCGCTACGGCATTCATTGAGTTCCCCACAATCATGCCCCCGATGGTGATAAATATTTCCGGTGCGTACCATGAATCGGCTCGAAGAAATACTCCGAGAGAAATGATATTTAAAGCTAAATAGGAAACTAGCATGGTGACAAATATGATTTTGAATAAAGGAAAGGGAGGGTTTTCGATACGATTCGAGATGATTCTCGCCGCCCAAAAAATCATCCATATATAAACGGCTAAACTAATGACGGGATTGGGGTAGCGAAAGATATAAACTAAAGCAAAACCCATCGCCAAAAGCTGTACATAAGTCCGCAGACTTCCTATTAATAAACTTTTCTCCAAACCCAATTTCAAGCGGTAGGATACAAAAGCCGTCAATAAGACAAATAGGCTAAAACTCAGCAACTGCAGATTCGAAATATGAAGTGCGAGTAATAAATTCATAGTGGCTCAAAGCCTTCTTTAGACATGAGAAGTCGTGTAAAACTTTCTCTCGACTCAAAACTTTCTTGTATGTGACTCACGAAGATGACAGTCATCTCGCTACAATAATTAAAAATAAAGTCTTCGCTGAGTTGTCGACTCTTTTCATCTAAACCCGCACTAATTTCATCACACAAAAGCGCTTTGGGCTTTAACAAATAGGACCGCAAGAGTGCTAAACGATGCTTTTGCCCTCCAGACAATTCCATCGCTCGCTCTTCTAAATCCAAGCCTTCTGGAAAGAGGTATTGCAAATGCTTTTTCAGTTCGTCATCAGAAGGAATCGCTAATTGATGATAAGCTAAAGACAAGGACAAATTTTCTCGTACAGTCTTATCGTAAATGTAAGGTGTTTGCCTCAGCCATTGGCAGTTTTTGCGATGTTCGCAAAAATTCACTGGCTCCTGACCATCAATGATGATCTGCCCGGAACTTGCCTGCCTCAGTGAAGAAATAAACGTTAAAAGTGATGATTTCCCACAACCTGAGGATCCCTGAATGAGGTAATTCCCGTTTGAAGTAAAAGTATAATTCAATTGACTGAAAACCACTTTGCCTTGGGGAGCAAAACTTAAATCACGCAATTCTATTTTCATTGAATTCTCACTTAATTGATTTCTGAACTTATTCCAAGGTCACTTATCGTACAATGAGCCCTTGCTTTATTTCCGAATAATTTCTACGCCACGCAAGTTTAAGCCTGGGTTTTGTTTTTTATTCAAAACTAATTTTTCTAAATGATTTAATAAGCGCATAGAATATCCAGAAATCTGGCTTCCACGGATATCTAATTCTTTTACTGAAGATCCCATTAAGGAATCCATATTTTTAATCGAGCTATTAGAGAGATTGAGTTTTCTAATCGGCAGCTTTCTTAAAACATCTAAAGTAAAAAGGCGCTTATTATTGGATAAATCGATATCAACTTGTGACTCAAAAGTTGAGTACTTCATGTCACCTTTTACCGGGTTCGTCAGTTGTAGTGCGAGACTCGCAATTTCCATTTTTTCTTCCAGAGAATACTCTGGCAGTGTATAGGCGTAGTTGACGATATGGATCAAAAACTTCATGCTTTCATTAGCTTTTACAGGGATGACAAAGCTACTCCTCGTATCCTTGAGTAAAGACTTCAGCTCTGCTACGTTTAAGAATAAATCATCATTAATTTTTATTTGAGCGTACTTTGAACAAACTTCAGCGGTTTTTTTCCTTGGAAAGCTGGGGCTCATGATCCCCTGAAACAAGCGATTCGCTTCATCAAAACGCTGCGTAATCATCAGTATTCGCCCTAGATAAAATTGTGCATCTTCATTGTCGGGATCCCACAAAACGGCTAGGCGTGCGTTGGCAAGGGCTGATTCATAATCAAAGCGACCTAAGTCAGTTCTCGCCACGTTCACTAGGCGCGGGCTCGCCGCCTTGCTTATCGCTTCCTTTTCAGCCTGTTCTTGAAGCTGAGATTGATAAGCTTCTTCAGCACGATTTTTCTCTATTAGCGCTAATTGACCCAATTCTTCGGCACGAATTTTTTCAATTAAGGCAACTTCACTGAGTTCAACGGCTTTTTGTTTGGCAAAGAAAAGGAAAGAACTGAAAATTGAGGATGAAATCAAAAATAGAAAGAGTAAAAAGCTCAATTGCTTATGGCGTTTGAGTAAATAGAAAAGAGATTTCAGCGCATTATGATCTTCTGCCGAAGTCATGTAGCCCTCTTGGAATTTATGTAAATCCTCAATGAGTTCTTTCACCGTCTGATAACGTTGGTCTCGATCTTTTTCTAAGGCTTTTAAAATGACCAACTCCAAACTCTTGGCTAGCTTGGGGTTAAGCTCGCGTGGTCGCTTGCGTTTCCCTGCTAAAGTCTGTTTTAATAAATCTTTACAATCCTCGGCTGAGTTGGCGCGCTTGCCACACATCATTTCATATAAAATGGCTCCCAACGCATAAATATCGCATAACTCATCTCTTTTTCCTAAACTCTTTTCAATCTGTTCAGGTGCCATGTAACCTGGAGTCCCCTTCAACATCCCATGCTGACTATGTTCGTCATAGATATCTTCGACCAAAAGTTCTTCACTCAAACATTCATCGTTCACACCTCGCGCGAGCCCCCAATCACCGACTAGAACTTCGGCAAATTCCCCAAGATAGATATTTTCGGGCTTCAAATCTAAATGCACAACCTGCTTGGAGTGGGCATAGGCCATCGCTTGGCAAACCTTTAAGAAAAGCTCTAAGCTATGCTGATAATAAAATTCATCATGAAGTTGATTTTCTTTTAAATAATTTTTTAAAGTTTTCTTACCAACCGGCTTCATGGTAAAAAAGGCTTGCCCCTCGCGATCGTAACCTGCATCATAGACGGGAACAATATTCGGGTGCTGGAGCTGGGCCGTAATTCGAGCTTCTCTGAAAAAAGACTCTGTTTTTTGATCGTTTTGTGAATCCAGTAACTTGGCCTGAGCCACTTTTCGCGCGGTCAATTTGTCTTCACTTAAGAGAATTTTTTTCATTCCTCCACGGCCAATTTCATCGCCAGAAGTATAACGTCCCTCCCTCATCTGCATTTCTGTGCTTATAGGGTACTCGAATTCAGAGTCATCATCATTGAGCATATTGCTAAGACCCGATGTGACCTTTACATAGGATTTTTCCTCTGAATCCATTTAAGCTAACTCAGCTTTTAGGCGACGTATCTCATCTTTTAAGCGATCGCGAATGCGTTTGCGATACACGTAAATAACTTTGGATTTGAGTTCGTATTCGGCTTCTAAATCTTGAGGGTTTTCACCCTCTGCCAAACGTAAGAAAATCTCGATTAAACGATCAGAGAAATGGGGCTTAATATTTTCTAAGGCCAAAGAAGCCAAATAATCATTCCACTCACTCTCGGCAAGTTTTTCGACTTCTGGTAAGCTCTGATCTTCTAGGTATTGCTCTTTAACTTTGCCCTTGAGGCGACTCTGACTATTGAGTTTTCGATAAAAATCGCGCCCCGTATTTTGAATGACTCGACAAAGCCAACTCCGAAAGCGGCGTGACTCATCATATTCGAAATTGGGAAAATGGTTCCAGAGTTTAATCAGCACTTGCTGAACCACCTCGTCAGCTTCATGATGAGACATATCCATTTTTCTACAGATAAGATAGATAAAACCCTGATAGTACTGCACAAAGTCCTCCCAGCTCTTCTCATCTTTTTCATTTATGATGCGCTGAAGCAGGGTGACGCGAGTCCCATATGTTTCGTTATTTTCATTCATAGGTGAATCTATGCTTTGGCAAAACACTTGTCAATATTCTCCTCTACTTCAGTCATTTGCGATCGTCGCAATTCATCAACTTATTGTGTCATGACGGGGCGTTTCCAGTCTTCTGTTGCTTTAGTCGCGGCTTTAGCGGGTTTATGCACGGTAATGATCTCCGCTGAGGAATCATACAAATCCCATTGGTCCGTTCTGAAAGGCGATGCAGGGAGACCCTCTTTATTATAGAGCAAGTTGCGCTCCGAGGGATTCATTGCCCAAGCATAGCGAACCGCGACGGGTTTTGCGACTTTCGCAGAACTCAAGACGATTTTATCACCTTGGATTTCCGCATCTGCCCAATGCCATTTTTGATCTTCTCCTGCAATGGCAAAGGCATTCAGTTTACCCGCTTTTGCCGCCATCATCCCAGAACCAATTGAGTCGAAGCTTATCACGATTCTATTTCCCTTAACCTCATGAGATTTATACTTGGGGCCGTAATCGACAAAATCTTTTCCATAAGTATTTTTAAGCGCTAAATAAGCATGGCGAATCCCAATGGGTTTTTTATTTTTAGGGTGAAGTTGAATCGCATCTCCCGTATCAATGGCCACTGACATGTAGGCATTTTTGATATCTTGGGTGACCAAACGCATCATCTCACGATTAATTGACCAAACGGCTTCGGGTCCTTCCACGGCTTTAGATTGCGCTGGATTCCAGCTCGGAAGTTGTGTGAATTGAAAAGGGAAGTAGCGGTCTGTATTACCTTCACTCATTTCGTTCCAGCTCTTACGGTAAAAATCAATCATGAGTGCTAACTGTTTACGATAATTAATTGCTTGAGCGGCATCTTTTGAATTGCGTTCCCCTTGATACCAAATAGCTCCTTTGATTCCATAAGGACGAATTGGGTTAATCATCACATTAAAAATGTGCGACGGATATTGGTGACCCAAATTTGAGGGTTTTGTAATAATCGGCGGGGCAATTTTCTTGGTCTTATTTTTCATAATGTCTCCTGCTGCGACGCGCTTGTTATAGGTCGCGAGTTCTTTCGCATGTTGAGCTAATGATTTTTCTGCGCTTATCCCTTTCTTCTTGAGTTTCTCACTCATCTCATCCATTTGCTTCATGCCAGCTACGGTTCGCTGATCATTCATTTGAATTTCTTTGGGCATCCAGCCTTCAATAGGTGTCCCCGCAAAAGCTTGCACCACTATCCCCACTGGAATACCCAATTCTTGGTGAAGTTTTTTGCCAAAATAATAAGATACTGCAGAGGTTTCTAAGGCTGAATCTTTCTTACAGCTCTTCCAGGTCGCCATTTTGTCTCGTGCTTCATCCAAAGGCTCGTGCCAATGTTCACGCGCCGATTTATATATGCGGAAATTGGGCAAATCTACTGCCTCAGCTTCTTCTTCACCACCAAAAGTCATTCCCAATGCCCAACCCATATTAGATTGACCCGCACAGAGCCAAACTTCTCCTATTGCCACATTTTTAATATCAATCTGATTCTTGCCTTTTATCGTCAGACCAAAACCCGTGCCATGACCTGGCGTTGGCAACATGACTTTCCATTTGCCCTCGGAATTCGCCGTCGTACTTGCACTAGACCCCCAGCTCGCTTTTACTTGAACTTCTTCACCGGCATCAGCAAAGCCCCACACCGCATTGGATGTCTTTTGCTGTAAAATCATATTGTTGGCAAAAATTGTCGTCATGCGCACATCAGCCATACTTGCTGAACCCGCAAGAGCTAAAGCTCCTAAAATAAATTTCTTCATGGCTATCTCCTTGAGTTAATTTGAATGTAATTACCCTCAATACGGAATGAAAACTTTTGATCTAACACCTTTCTCAAAAAATAAAAAAATGTTCTTATAGATTTTTATCATAAAATTTAAAAAAAAACTGTCAACTCCTTATAGACCAGCTCTATAGAACGTCAAGAACCGCCTATAAATTAGCTTTAAGGATAGCACAATGAAAAAGAATTTCAGCCTCATAGAACTCTTGGTAGTGATTGCCATTATCGGTGTTTTGGCCTCCATGATACTTCCTGCATTAGGTAAAGCCCGTAGTACAGCTAGAATGGCAGACTGCCTCAGTGAATTACGTCAATATGGCACCGCTAACTACATGTACTTTGATGATAACGACTACAAGTTTAGCAAAAATTACTATGGCGGCAGCCAATACTACCTTAACGATACTGTCGTCACTACGGGATCGGCTCCCTTACATACTCAAGTTATTCTCGATAGTCTTTATACAAATAACAAATCTGTATACATGTGTGTGGAAAGTACTGAAGAAGAAAGGGATTCCTTTACTGGGGACCACTCATTTAATACTGAAATAATTCGTAATGATGGTTCCTTCACACCAGAAGGTATCAATTACAAAAATATCGAACCTAATATGATTAATAAACCCTCTGAATTAATGATCGCCACTGATACAAATTCTGGTTGGTTAAAAGCTGATACACCCCAACGTATTCAAGTACGCCATAGCAATAATAAAAAACTCAACCACCTATGGATGGACGGTCATGCCAATTCACTAAATTGGACCATATTTTATAATAATGCTCAATGGCTACAGCCGAATGCGGACACCCAAGTGAGCTTCTCCACTGAAGGGAACTTTGAATTTAATTAATTTTTTGTGCTTTTATAAAAAAGTCTAAGTCTTAGCTTAAATAGATTCTTTTAATCTTTTATCTTGGGCTTTTTCTTTTGTACAAAAAAATTTTGAAACTTACTGCCCCTTTAATCTGCACGATATCTCTCATCGTCTTGTGTAATGATGCTAAAGAAAAAAAGTCCACTGAAGGGACTTATCTTGAGGTCATCAAACCCCTTGTTGATAAAAAACTCGCCACATGGGAAGACATTAAACACGGTAAAAACCTTCGCATACTTGTAACGCCAAGTCGCACCAATTTTTTCATTGCTAAGGATAAGGCAAGAGGGTTCGAATATGAGATGTTTGAAGAGCTCGAAAAAGATTTGCAAAAATCCTTAGAGCTAAAAAACTTTCAAGTAACCTACATCCCTGTGGCCCATAATAAGTTAATTAGTTCATTAATGCAGGGCTATGGTGATGTGGCGGCGGCATTGCTCACTATCACCCCAGAACGCCAAAAACTCATCGATTTTTCTAGCCCCTATTTTCAAGGTATTTCCGAAGTTCTATTAAGACATAAATCAGCTCCCCCGGTTAAAAGTATGGAAGACTTGTCGGGAAAGGAAGTCTTTGTTGCCGATGGCTCGAGTTATTTAAGTTCATTAAAAAAACTTAATCGTCGTTTGGCCTCTGAAAATATTGCTCCGGTCAATATTATAACTTTAGATGAGCTCAATACAGGAGATGTTTTAGAGCTCCTAAACACGGGTCTTTTCCACTATACTTTTGCGGATCACAATTTAGCTGAGCTATGGAAAAGTGTCTTGCCAAATATTTTGATAGATCCCGAAATTCAAATCGGTAAGAACAAGGAAATAGCCTGGGCCATTCGCAAAAATTCTCCTCAACTCAAAGCTCACTTAGATCGTTTCGCTCAAAAACATCGCCAAGGAAGCTTGCTCGGAAATATTTTCTTCAAGCGCTACTACCAAAGACCCTACTGGGTTGATAATGCTCTTCTCTCTAATCTTGGGAAATTAGAAAAATATAAGAAGTTTTTTCAAGAAGCAGCAGAAAAATATGATCTCAACTGGGTTTTTTTGGCCATGCAAGCTTACCAAGAATCAAGCTTAAATCCCAATGCTAAAAGTCATGCCGGAGCCATTGGCATTATGCAACTTCTGCCGAGTACAGCAAAAGACATGGGCGTCAAGGACATTTATGACCCCTATCAAAACATTATGGGTGGAGCAAAATACCTTGATTGGATTCGTGCCCGTTATTTCAGTGATTTACCTAAAGACGAGCAATTATGTTTTTATCTCGCGGCTTATAATGCGGGTTTTCGAACTGTACAAAATTGGCGTAAAGACGCCAAGTCCTTGGGTTATAATCCTAATATTTGGTTTGGTCATGTGGAACACGTGGCTCTTCAAAAAACGGGCCTTGAACCCGTTCGTTATGTTTCTAATATTACAAAAGCCTTTACTGCTATATCACAATATTACAAAATCGCTGCCGAAAAAGCCAAACTTATCGAAGACGCCAAAGAAAAAGTAGGCAAAATAGGCAAATAATAAAAATAAAAAACTAATTATTGTGTAATTTATTCTATCTCTTGTGGGGTATACATAGAGATAGATAATTTTATAGGAAAATTTTTATGAGCAAACTTCAATTCTTTTATTCGCTTTTTTTACTTCCTCCCCTTCTCTTTGCTCAGGCTCAATTTGCCAATGGTTTAAAAGTTGGCGAAGTCACTGCGGACTCCGCAATTATTTGGACGCGCCTTACTGATGGCCCAGCCAAATTTTCCACCACAGTCCAACAGGATCGTGAAAAATTCAGCAAAATGCGCCCACCGCAAGTGGCTCCAGGCATCAGTGGTAAAGTAAAACTTACTTTAAAGCAAAATGATCAAATTTCTTACCAGAGTGAATGGATTTCAGTTGATCCCAAGAGAGACTTCACTCATCAATTTCGACTGCAAGAACTCTCAGCAAAAACCACTTACACAATAAAAATTGAATCTGAAGCGAGCAGCTTCGTCAAAGGTGAATTTACCACTGCACCCAAAGCTGAAGAAAAAACTGAGGCCACATTTACAGTTGTCACTTGCCAAGCCATTCGCTCTGCAGAAGATCACCGCAAAGGTCACTCAGTCTATGGTCAGATGCTCAAATTAAAGCCTGATTTCTTTATCCATACGGGAGATATCATCTATTACGACAAAGGTTACCTCGCGAAAAACGTCACTGACGCTCGACGTAAATGGAATCACACCTTTGCTTTGCCTCTCAATCGCGATTTCTCGACTCAAGTGCCTTCATTCTTCATGAAAGACGATCACGATACAGTAGACAACGACTCCGATCCAAACTCCGTTTATGGAGAACTGACTTTCCCGCAAGGTATCGAAATTTTCAAAGAACAAGTCCCCATGGGGGAATTCACTTATCGTCGTATTCGCTGGGGTAAAGATGTGGAGCTCTGGCTCACAGAAAATCGCGACTACCGTTCAGTCAACAAGATGAAAGATAGCCCCACAAAAACGATCTTAGGTGAAAAACAAAAAGCTTGGCTCAAGAAAACGATTGCTGAATCTGATGCAACTTTCAAATTTATTGTGACTCCCGGCCCCATTGTCGGACCAGATAAACCTAGAAAAAATGATAATCACTCTAATTCAGGTTTCTTTCACGAGGGTGAAGAACTACGTAAATTCATTGCTTCTCAGAAAAACCTCTACGTGATTTGTGGCGATCGCCATTGGCAGTACGCTTCCATTCACCCCGAGCACAAAGTTCGCGAGTTTGGCTGTGGCCCCATTAATGGTGAGCACCTCTTTGGCGGAGCTCCAAAAATGGATCCTAAATGGCACGAATTCCTCAATAACCGTGGTGGCTTTCTACAAGTGAAGGTTTCGCGTACAAGTGGCGTCCCCAAGGCTACCTTAAGTTGGTATGATGCAGAGAAAACCGATCAAAAAACTGGTCTACAACAAATTAATAATCAAATCATTCTAGAGCATAAATGAAACCATTTTTATCCCTCGTAATTTTTCTCTGTTTTTCTTTATCCGCTAAAGATAAATACGAAAAATGGCTCGAGTCTATTGAGGTACATATCCCCAACAAAACGACTGTAAAAGCTGAAAAGAAAAAAGTGCTGCTTTTTTCTTTGGCTACTGGATACAAACATTCCGTCATTCCCTACGTCGATGCAGTGATGGCGAGAATGGCTGAAAAGACCGGCGCTTTTGAACTCGTCGTTAGTGATGATATCGATTACTTCACGAAAGAAAAAATCTCACAATTCAATGCCATCATTCTCAACAATAATTGCTCTGATCGCAAAGAACGTAACCTCTTTCGCGATGTACTCATCAATAAGAAAGATAAGTTTGGTAAAAAGTATCAAAACTTGAGCTCCGAACAACGCGATCAATTAGCTGCTCAACTCGAAGATAACTTGCTTGAGTATGTTCATGGCGGTAAGGGACTCATGGTTCTTCATGGCGCAATCAATATGCTTAATAAGTCTGAGCGCATTAGTAAAATGATTGGTGGCAGCTTTGCTTATCACCCAAAATTCCAAGAAATAACTTTAAAGCTTGTCGATCCCGAGCACCCCATGCTTAAAGCCTTTGGAGGTAAAGAAGTTGTCTATAAGGATGAACCCTACATACTCAACAAGGCCTACAGCGATTTTAACTTTCAGCCTCTCCTGGAAATGGACACAGATAAGCTCGTCAAAATAAAAGATTCTGTTAAAGAACTCCCCCGCTATATGGCATGGATTAAAAAACATGGCGAAGGCCGAGTCTTCTACACCGCTCCGGGTCATAGCGAAACGACCTATGAGCGCGCCGATTTCCTGCAATTTTATCTCGATGGTTTGCAGTACACCCTCGGTGACCTTAAATGTGATGATACGCCGCTTAAAAAGCAGTAATTGAAATAAATTTGTCAAGTATTTAGCTTCGTGGTGTATTAAGCTATTAATGCACTTTAAAATAATAGGAAAACACATGAGAAAAACAACTGCCCTTATCGTCACTCTATTCATTTCAATGCTCACTCAGGCACAAGGTTTCAAAGCCTCAGAAGTCGTCACTTTCAAAGAAATTGAGGGCAAAGATGACCTCGTCCTCAACTTTTTTCTGCCAACTGATTTTAAAAAGAACGATGGTCAAAAACGCGCCGCAGTGGTCTTCTTCTTTGGTGGAGGTTGGTCTGGTGGCTCTCCAAAACAATTCTATGCTTTTGCCGATCATTTAGCAAAAAAAGGCATGGTTGCGATTTCCGCACAATACCGCACGAAAAAAAGCCATGGTGTTATTCCTTCTGAATGTGTAAAAGATGGCAACTCGGCGATTCGCTGGGTTCGCAAAAATGCCGCAACCTACGGCATTGACCCCAATCGTATTGCTGCAGGTGGTGGATCTGCCGGCGGGCACGTCGCTGCGGCCACCGCAACAACCACGAAGTTCGAAGACCCCGCTGATGAGCTCTCTATTAGTTCTCAACCCAACCTTCTATTACTCTTCAATCCCGTTGCCGATAATAGTGAAAAGGGTTACGGTTACGATCGCGTCAAAGCTTACTGGCAGGATTTTTCACCCCTCCACAATATTCACCAAGAAACACCTCCAAGTATTTTCTTCCTAGGTTCAAAAGACAAGCTCATCCCCGTATCAGTCGCTAAAGATTGGGACGCAAGAATGAAAGCACTTGGCATTGATTCCGAATATCACATCTGGGAAGGTCAGAAACATGGTTTCTTTAACTACAAAGGCAAAGATGGCGGAAAAATCTATCAAGAAATCGTCGCCAAAATGGATGCATTTTTGAAAAAACATGGCTATATAAAGTAAGCACTGTGTAGCAAATACTTTTAGAGCTTGTTATAAACCATAAACAATTAGGCCCCCTATGAAATACACCTTCTTCTTATTACTATTTATTCACGCTCTAGTAGCTCAAGACCATCAGCTAATCGACATTGGAGAGGCCTATTACTCTCCTGCAGAAAAGCTCATGCTCGAAAAAGTCCAAGAGCCCAAATCACTCTATCAAATTTGGCCTGATGATGGAAAGCGTGCAGATGACCCTGCCAAAGGCCTGCAAGAACAAGGTGTTGTCAAAGGTGTCTTGCGTATTAGCAATGTGGATCGCCCAACACTGACTTGGGTAAAACCTGAAAAGCCTGATGGGCGCGCCATCCTCATTTGCCCTGGCGGAGGCTACAACATTCTTGCTGCCACACACGAGGGTTCAGATGTAGCTTCATGGCTCGCCAAACAAGGCATCACGCCTTTTATCCTCAAGTATCGAGTTCCTCGCCGTAAAGGCTTAGATAAACACAAGGTTGCTTTAGAAGACTCTCAGCGCGCCATGAACCTTATTCGCTTTCACGCCAAAAGTTTTGGTATTGATAAAAATAAAGTCGGCATCCTCGGTTTTTCCGCTGGTGGACACCTCTCGGCACTCACTTCCGTTCAACAACGCTCTTACAAAACTATTGATGACGCTGACAAAGAAAACTGCTTGCCTAATTTTGCTGTACTGATCTACGCGGCCTATACTGGCGATAAAAAAACTCGCGAAATCGATCCCCTTCTTAAACCAACGCGAAAAATTCCCATTCTCTCAGTTATCGGTTCAAAGGATACCAACTTTCTTCCTGGTCTTGATGCGTATGTGCGCTACTTACAAAAAAATAATATTCCCATCCAACACTCGGTTTACGATGGCATTGGCCATGGCGTTGGTCTCGTGGGCAAAGTTTGGCAGAAAGACTGCGAAGCTTGGTTAAAAGAACTCAAATTCCCCTAATTAAGTTCGCTTAGGCTTCTCAATTTGACTTCTTCTACATTGGGAAAATCTTTGGGAAGCTCATGCAATTCTAAGCCTGCCAAAAACCTTGTGGCTCGAATAAACGACGTTTGAAAGGCCACACATCGTACACCCGCTGGATCTTGCTTAAGACCATGCCAGTAATGCCCATAAGTTGAATTGTAGACTTGCCCCCTCGCCATACTTAACAAGCCAATCAATGGTAAAATCCTTGCCGGTTTTCTCATCCTTCCCATAGGAAAGCACGCTCAAGTTTTCAGCGGGTCCTCGCGCATAACGATAAACTTCTAAGTCAGCCGCTCTCCACGTATCTGGGTAGCTGCTGTTGATTGGATGACTTGTGAGTTTATGAACCAAGACATTTCGCCTCTTGCCATGCCCTGTATTTTCACCTTCTCCCTGGGAAACATAATGAACATGATCGTCATGGATCATCACCGCCTTACCAAAATTCTTGTTTCTCCACCCAAGACCAATCATTTTATTGTATTCTTGCCAATTGGGGAAAGCATTATTTGCCGAGTAAAAAACCACCATGGCTCCACCTTCATACATATACTTTTCAAAAGATTTTTTCGCGGCTAAAGGCCATTTTGAACCATTATTGATGTCATTAGTATTTTGAATCACCACATCAAATTGCTTGAACTGAGGTTTCCAGCTGCCCCAATTGGGGTGATCCATGGCTGGTACTGTCGCGACCGTCAGCTCAATGTCAGCTTCTATTTTTAATAAACGCTGAATGATCTGGGTAGTCTTTTTCCAATCGTGATTACTAAAACCATCCACAATCAAAATTTGAGCTTTGTCTTTATGAGCTTTACTGACACAACTCGTTATGCCCACCAAAAACGATAGCAAAACAATTTTATAAAAGGCTTTCACGAAAGAACTCCTACTGAATTAAAATTATTTTCGAAGTTTATAAGATGCTTGAAAGAGGACAACTGCAGCACAATTCGAGACATTTATCGAATTCTTACGCCCATGGGCATTGAGGCGAATATATTCATCGCAGGCCTCTAGAGTTTCCTGCTGAATTCCAAGCGCCTCATTGCCAAAGACAAAGGCGCATTTCCCCGAGAACTGCGCTTCGTGAACATCAATAGCGGAATCAATTGTGTCGACCGCATAAACTCGGTAGCCATTTTTTTTAAGGGATCCCACGGCTTCAAGAGAATGATCAAAGTGCTCACAATTGACAAATTCATCTGTTCCCATCGCGGTTTTTTCTAACTTGGGATGCGGAGGGCTCGCGGTATAACCACAAGTGTAAACTGCCTCGACATTCGCCGCATCCGCCAAACGAAAAATATTCCCCACATTATGCGCTGATCGCAAACGATCTAAAACCACAATGACTTCAACTTTTTCACTCGCTTCCGTTTCGCGGTCACCAGTTTCAATGATCGCCATCAAAAAATCATCTTTCTTTTTGAAGCGGCAGAAAAACCCGCTGCTTCACGATATTTGGCCACTGTTCGGCGGGCAATATTGATTCCCATTTCTTCTAATTGAGTCAAAATTTTGCCATCGCTAATGGGTTTCTCGGGATCTTCATCGTTAATGATTTCACGAATGATTTCTTGAATGCCTTCGGCAGTCATTTCTTCGCCTTCGTTGACCTTCACCGCGTGATTAAAAAAGTCACGTAAAGGAAAAATTCCTTTGGGACTATCTAGGTACTTGCCGGCAACAGCACGTGAAATCGTCGTTTCATGAAGCTCGAGTTCACCCGAAATTTCACGCATGGTGACAGGCTGGAGGCTAGATGATTTTCCCGTAAAAAAGGACTTTTGATCACGAGCCACTAAGCGACTTATCCTCAACAGGGTGCTTTCACGTAAATCTAAACTGGCTAAAAGTGAGCGACTCTCTGCAAGCTTCTCACGTAGATAAGTTTTTGTTTCTGCTTCTACTTTAGGATCTTCCAACATATTCATGAAATTTTCCGATAAACGCAAGCGTGGTACAAAGTCTTTTGAGCTCGTCACTTCTATCTCATCATCTTTCAATTCAAAAATAATATCCGGAGAAATAAAGTCGGGACGCTTATTACTATATGCCAAGCCAGGCGCAGGATTGAGTCTTTGTAGGTACTCAATTAAATCTTGAACTTCAATCGGACTTATTTTAAGCGATCTAGCAATTTCTTTGATCTTATTCTTTTCAAGTTTCTCTAAATGTTTATCGACTAATCTATAAATCAAAGATCCTTTTTCGTTTTTTAATTGAATCAGAAGACATTCGCGCAAATCCCTCGCTGCAATTCCAGGTGGGTCAAAAGTTTGCAAAAGTTCTAGTACACGACTCGCATCTTTTAATGGGCACATCGCATTAAATGCGACCTCTTCAATACTCGCGTTGAGGTAGCCTCGATCATTTAGTAAGGCAATGATTACATTAGCGATTTCAATATCTTCGTCGGATATTTCACCTTGGTGAATCTGGGATAAAAGAAAACTCGATAAATCCTGTTCACAACTCAATGAGTCAAAATAATGCTGACGCTTTTTATCTTGATCGGGGTTAAATGCACTATCACCGTAATAAGATTCTAACTGTACCATGCCAATCAAAGATTCATCCTTGTCGACAGCATTCATTGCTTCACTGGTCATTTCTGTACTTTCACTCAAGGGATCGCCTGCTAAGTTTTCTCCAAGAGCTTTATCCAATTCTAGTGTAGGATTTAGCGCCAATTCTTCATTAATTTTTTGCTGTAACTCCATAACTGGCAAGCTGAGAATCTCTAAAGACAATAATTGATGCGGGGCAAGAGTTTGCTCTTGCCTCATAGTCTGACTTTGAAAAAATGCGTGCTCCATTACAATACCTTAAATTGACATTAGTTAAGATGAACATGAACAGAACTAAATCAAGTATCTTAAGCTTATAATTTTTTTTTGATAACAATATAAATACTTGCTTTCCTACTTAAAGAGAGATTCTTTAGAACATGTTAACATAGATAAGGTCACTCACCCATGCCCAAATGGCTCCAAGCTGGAGAAACAAAGAAAATCTCTCCCCTAAGTACCAAGCATAATTTTTGCGATCAACGCAAAGATATCTTGCGCTTGAGCACCTTTAACCTCGCTCACGGACGAGGACGTTCACTCAGCCATTTCACCTTAGGCAGAAAAAAGATTGAAGCCAATCTCATTGCCACTGCCCAACAAATCCAAGCTTCCCCCGTGGATCTACTCGCTTTGCAGGAAGCTGAAGCAGAAATGACTTGGCATAAAAATTTACATCAGAGTCAATTTCTTGCGGAACAGGCCGGCTTCTCTCAAGTCGCCCAGGGTGAACACGTCCGTGGCAAGCGTTACTCCTATGGTACGGCCGTTTTATCGAAACTCAAAATTGTCCATTCCGAATCCCATGTCTTCCCTCGTTCTAAGCTGACTTTCCCCAAGGGTTTTGTCTCTGCTGAAGTCATTAGTCATTGCCAAAAACATTTCCGAGTCATTTCCCTCCATCTTGATTTTTTACATGAAAAAACGCGCCAACGACAAATTCAGATGTTGTGTAATTACATACAAAATCAAGCGCCCCTGCCCCTCATCATTATGGGGGACTTCAATTGCCAATACCGCAAAAATGGCGTCCTTGAACGCCTTGCACAAGAACTCAATCTGCAAGTTTGGAATCCTCAAGAAAAAATCGTCAGCTTCCCAAAGTTGGGTTTGCGACTCGATTGGATTCTCATTTCACAGGAAATGCGCTTTAATTCCTACGAACTCTGGGATGATTTAGCCAGCGATCACCTCGCCGTCCGCGCCGAGCTCGAATTTATTTAATAAAAATAGGCTAATTCAAGCTTTTCTAAGTGGATGAAAGTCTCTAGCCAAGTTTATTTATGATTCAACGAAACTTGGGAGTCAATCATTCATGCGTACTAAAGGCAATGAAAAAGCGGAGAGCTGGGACAAAATTTACCGAGAGGGAAATCCCGGCTGGGATATCAAAAAGCCCGCACCACCTTTTGAAGATCTTTTTAAGCAAAACCCATCATGGCTCAAAGCA
Source organism: Lentisphaera araneosa HTCC2155 (assembly GCF_000170755.1). NCBI lineage: Bacteria > Pseudomonadati > Lentisphaerota > Lentisphaeria > Lentisphaerales > Lentisphaeraceae > Lentisphaera > Lentisphaera araneosa. The sequence continues at coordinate 42,616 of NZ_ABCK01000028.1, read as the reverse complement.
GGCTCTTTAATCAGTTTTGGTTGCGGTGGGGGACACGACGCCAATTTTTTTGCTCAAAATGACTTTAATGTGACTGCTGTCGACTTCGCTTCAGAAGCCGTAAAACTTGCTAGAAGTAATTATCCGCAGCTCAATGTCATTCAAAAAAATATCCTCGAGCTCAGCCCAGAATATGATGAGCAATTTGATTACGTTCTCGAACACACCTGTTTTTGTGCCGTTCCCCTCGATCATCGCCGAGCCTATATGGAAAGTGCCCATGCGATTCTCAAAGCAGGAGCCTATCTCTTTGGACTCTTCTACCGTTTTGATCCCCCCGATCAAGATGGCCCGCCCTATTCTCTGAGCCTTGAAGATTTAGAAGACGCCTACTCTGGACTTTTTACTCTCGAAGAAAACGCCATACCCAAACGCTCTCATGGCCGCCGCACCCAACGCGAACGCTTCATTGTTCTCAAAAAAATATAAGGATTACCCTCTGATGAAAAAACTTATTTGTACGCTTTTAATTTTAAGCTCAGCTCTTTACGCCGACTTCTCTCACAATGACTTTCAAATCACGCCACCAAAAGCTGACTCTAAGCTTTCACCGAATGGCCCTCAAGTTGCCATCTTTTTCTTGCCTCCCATGGATAATTTTCAGGCTAACGTCAATGTGCAAAAACAAGCCTTCAAGGGAACAATTGAAGAGTATAAAAACATTTCCATGGGGCAATTTACAAAGATGAAATTCACCCTAATCAGTCAAAACCTCAGCCAAGGCGTTTTCACCGTTGAATACACAGGCAATATGCAAAATCGCGATTTCCAATGGTATTCAAAAGCAGTCAAAAAGGGTGATTATGTCTACCTCGTCACTGGTGCAGCCCCAAAACGCACATGGCAGTACCAAGGCGACAAAATCAAAGCCTCAGTCAATAGCTTTAAACTGAAATAGGCCACAAACTTTAGGATATTTCAAAACATTAATTTGGCACTTGCCGTCATCATAATTTATCTAATTCAAAGCTTATCATAGATACCGCTTATTCTTTTAAGCACCTCACCTATTCAAATTAGGCATATTATTAGGTTCCCTATGATATGTAAGCTCTTTACTTTATTGCATGCAAATATAATTTATTTCTCATGAAAGTACTTCTTTGCATACTGTTATTTTTAGGTTTTCAGTTGAGCTCGGCTGAAAATTATGGCCCATTTGTGGAAAAAAATTTCCCCTTTGTGCAATCAGCCTTAATTGCTGACTCGCAAGCCCCCTTTCCCAATACTAATACATCTTCACGAGCTGTTCTTATTCAACTAGGAGAAAAGACCTGGGCGAGTTTCGATACCGAACTCATGCGGATTTCTGCCATTTGGAAAGGAAGCTTTGACTTGAATTCGATGTCTCAAATATCCTACCCAAATAAAGGTGCCAAGTCATCCACATTCCCTAAAATCAAAGGTGACTTGCTCTTCGCAAGCCCCATGCAACGAGGCCCTAGTTTAAGTTTGGATCATCAGGACAAGCGAAAAGTCCCCCTTGGGCTTCACAAAAACCTGAATTGGCAGGGACTTCAAACGAGCCACAATAAAGTCATTTTAAATTATCAGCTCCAAGACTTAAAGATTAAAGAATTCCTTAGCCTTGATTCCATGGGAATTTTTTCTCGTAACTTTCAACTCTCCCACAAGCAAAACATCTCCCTATTACTCTTTCAAAAAAGCTCTTACAAAAACCTTAGAAAAGTGGGAAGTACTTATCAAGTTGATGATGGTAATGAGCAGCTCAAGCTTTTTGCTACATCAGGTGACTTTACTTTGGATAAAGGCGGACGCCTCTTTTTGCGTAATCCGCAAAAGACAAATTTTGAAGTTCGTTTTTCATACGAAACCGCTAAGCTAGATAAAGTATTATCAAGCGATTCACCCTCCTTTCAGGTTTCCAAGAAGTTGCGCTGGCCGCAAAAGATTCAGACAAAAGCCAAAATTTCCGCTTCGAATCAAGCTTATGTGGTCGACGAAATTGAACTCCCAAAAAATAACCCTTGGCAACGCTCTCTACGTTTAGCGAGTCTCGATTTTTTCAGTGATGGTCGCGCCGCCGCGGTGACTTTTGATGGCGATGTATGGCTCATTGATGGACTAAAAGGAGATATGAAGACGATAACTTGGAAGCGCTTTGCTTCAGGTCTTTATAGCCCGCTCTCACTCAAAATTCACAAAAACAAAATTTATATACTTGGACGAGATCAAATCACTCGCCTTCACGACACAGACAACAATGGCGAAGCTGATTATTATGAGAATTTCTGCAATCTCTTTGACCATAGCCTCAACACTCGAAATTTTGCCATGGACATGGTCTTTGACGAAAATGGCGATATCTACATTGCGCGTGGAGGCATCCTCGACAAAAAGGATAAATACGCCCAAAAACCTTTTAAAATCCCCACAGACACAGGGTCTATTTTAAAAATAAGCAAGGAGGGCAAATACATAGAAACTTTTGCCGATGGTTTCCGCGAGCCCTTTTTAGCCTACAATCCGCTTACTCAACAATTGTTTGCTAATGATCAACAAGGGCACTTTGTTCCCTCTAGCCCCCTAATCAAAATTCAAGCAGCTGACTTTGCAGGATTTCAACCCGCCAATCATCGAAAAGTCGTCAAAACCCACCAGCCTTTTGTTTGGCTCCCCCATAGAGTTGAACCCTCCTGCGTTGGCATGAACTTTGTTAATTCGCAAAATCTAGGTCCCATAAATCATCGCATGATTAGTCATTCCTACAGTAAAGGACGTTCTTTGCTAATGTATGAAGGCAAAGGCTTCGGTGCAGCAGTCATCTTACCATACAGCACCCACTTTCCTCTCCTCAAAGGCACTATTCATCCGTTGGATGGTTCACTATTCCTAACTGGCTTTAAAATCTACTCAAATCGACTTGCTCCAAATAGTGGACTCGCACGCATACGTTATACTAAAAAGCCAGTGAACTTCCCACTAAGAGTCCAAGTCTACAAAGAAGGGCTTGAACTTACTTTTGATGAAGCCTTGGACGAAAACTCTGATCTTAACCTCAAATCCTACACATTTAAGCGTTGGAAATACAAACGTAGCTCAAGGTATGGTTCTGGACACTTTAAGCTCACTGGCGAAGCTGGTGAAGAAAGTTTATTAGCTTCACAAGCCATCCTGAGTCAGGATAAAAAAAGCCTCATGCTCATCATTCCGGGCATGACTGCTTGCGATCAATTCACCGTCAATTATAGCTTCAAAAAGGGTCAAAATTATATCAAAGATACGATCTATTTAACTCTCGATCATTTTCAGCCCATCCCGACTCAACATTACGCTTTTACTGAAGTTAAAAAACACGACTTAAAGCAAGTCAAATTTGCAAACACAGCAAAAAGAAAAGCGAGTGCCACACACGGTAAAGAACTACTCCTTAAAAACGCTTGTATCGCCTGCCACTCGCTGGATGGAAGTCAAGAAGGCAAGTTGGGCCCCAGCTTTAAAGGCATGTTCGGCTCAACTCGGAATTTTGAGAAAGCAAAGTCCCTAAAAGCCAACGAGGACTTCATCAAAGAATCACTCATTTTCCCCAATAAAAAAGTCGCCAAGGGTTATGCGGTCGCCATGGCCTCTTACGCAGGTATCCTTTCAGATAGCGATATGGAATCCATTATCCTCTACTTAAAGACGCTTAAATAACTTTCTTATTTCTCCTCTTAATGAGAAAATTTTTCTTCAATTTCAACTAGGTATTTCTTCTTTTACATTAATTGTAGGCTGGATAGAAATACTTAGGAGGAATTATGAAATTTATTTACACAACGCTTACTTTATTACTTACTTTAGCCAGTTATGGAGAACAACACCGTAAAGGTAAATATTCTATTACTGATAAGGCAATCCCAAGGCCGTATTATGAGGGAGTTCATCAACGTTGGCCGGGAAGCGAAGATAAGATCCCTGATGGTGAACGCATCCCTATAATGACAATTAAAGATAAGACCTTTCATGAAGTTACATGGGATATAGTCGTTCCCGAATCATACGATCCAAACATCCCCACTGGCATCATAACTTATATCACTCCTGGATCTGGAAAAGCCTTTATTAATTTGCTCAGTAAATATAATTTAATTTTAATTACAGCAAAAAATTCTGGAAATGATACCTACACCTATGCTCGTATATCCATGGCTCTGTGGGGCATTGATAAACTCAAAGAAATTTATAATATCGATGCTGACCGTATTTTTGTTAGTGGCATGTCTGGCGGTGGTCGTGTTTCGAGTATAGCTGCAGCTCTTTTCCCGGAAATTTATAAAGGCGCTATTTATCAGTGTGGTTGCAATTTCATGCATAACAACGAAAAAAGTCAGATAAGTAAAATGCAAGAAAATTATTTTTACTTTTTAACTGGTGATGGAGATTTTAATTTAGAAGATACACAAAGAGTTCATAAAAAATACACTGATGCAAAAATTCTCAATACTAAAATTCACGTCCAAAAAAATCATAAGCACCGCACTTTGCCGACTGAGGTTTTAGATAAAGCGCTCGCTTATATTGACACGCCCCGAGTCGCGAAGTTAGAGACTCTATACACCAAAGGCATGAGCGCTATTAAGAAAAAACAGTTCTCCGAAGCCTTTAAAAATCTTCAAGTTGCCGCTGCAGGTGGTCATGAACTAGCAAGTGAAGAGTTTGAGAAAATCCAAGCTCCCTACACTGAAATCCAAGATGCAATCTCCTCCTTTGATCAAGAAAAATATTACGTCCAAGCCTATAAACACATTCAAAAACTCATTTCGACTTACGGAAAAGAAATGGCCAGTGAAGAACTCAAAATTGTAGAAAAGTATAAACAAAACCCCGCCATCCTTAAAGAATTTAAAGCGGATGCTTACCTAGAAAAAATTAAAGCTGCCATGAAACGTAAAGGCTCTTCCAAAGAAAAAATTGCGGCTGGCTTAAAAAAGATTTTAGAGCTCTGCCCCAATACCAAAACTGCCGAAAGAGCTCAAATTTTACTTGATACACTTTAAATAAATCTCATTTATTTTTAATCATTGAGAAAAAATAGTACAACTAAATATTTGACTTACTGTTATAGTGTTATATAACAGTATATGAACTTATCTATAAACACTGGCTCAAATACTCCTTTGTATGCTCAAATTACTGAGCAACTTGAGCAGCATATTATACTTGGGCAATACAAATTTGGGGATAAGCTGCCTTCACTGAGGCAAGTCTCAAAAGATTTGTGTGTCAATTACCTCACTGTAAAACAGGCTTACTCTGAATTAGAAAAGAGAGGATTAGTATATATTGAGCAAGGGAAAGGAGCGTTCATTTCGTCTAATCAATCAAGACGCCAAGAAGTAATTCACCAAAAATGTAGTGACCTAGTTGAGCTAGCGAAACAAGTTGGATTGAACGTTAATGATCTGACTGAAATTTTAAGAAACATTGAGGAGGAAAATTAATGTCTTTTATTCAACTCATGGGAATTAATAAAACTTATGATTATCCAGTTTTAAAAAATCTAAATTTAAGCATTACTCAACCAGGAGTATACGGTTTACTTGGCCGAAATGGCGTAGGTAAAACGACACTAATCAAAACGATTACAGGTACATCTTTACCCGATAGTGGTATTGTTTCAATTTTAGGTAAAGACCCCGTTAAAGATGAAGTTTGGTTGAAAAAGAATACTGGATATTTATCGGACGATGATAGATGGCCCGTTCTGATGAGCTTTGGTGATTTACTCAAACTTTATTCTCAATTGCACTCTAAATGGGATAAAAATTTAGAGAAAAAGCTCATCTCTGAGTTTCGTTTAGACAAACGTATCGGTATTGGTGCCATGTCTAAAGGTCAACGCCAAATGGCTGGACTCGTATTAGCTGTTTGCCATAAACCTAAAGTTCTCATTTTAGATGAACCCGCATCTGGTTTAGATGTAATCGTCAGAAAAAAAATGTATGAGTGCCTAAATGATTTAGCTATGGAAAATGAATCTTGTATAATCTTTGCAAGCCATATACTAGATGATGTTGAGAAACTAGCCGACAGTTTGATCGTTTTAACAGATCATAATGTGGCTCTTTTCGGCACTATTTTTGATCTATTAAACTCTCATACTTTCATTTCATGTGATTACACAGAACTTGAATCCTCTCTAATCATGTCCTCTTCTTCCAAAAGCGGAAATTTTGAATTTATTTTTAAAGGCTCTCAACACGATGCTGAACAATTTGCGACAGAACATAGCTTGAATATTAAGTACTTGCGAAGCCCCAGTTTAGAAGAGCTCTTCATTGCCTGTAGCGGAGGCGATGTATGAACCAAAAGCTTTCCCAGTTTTTATTTCAGCACAACCGTACATATAACTATAAAATCGCAGGTGCTCTATTTCTAATCAATGCCTTTGCCGCTCCTTTTCTAAAAGACTTTTCGTCTACTCTTTCTGTGTTATTGATCATTAATGGTGCCTATTTATTTAAAACGATTCTATCAGAAGAAGAGCAAGAATTCATTCTATTGATTAATAAAATTCCTCTCCCAAGTATTGAAATATATAACCAGGTTTTAATATATAATTTAAAAAAACTCGCTTTTTGGCTGTTTTGTGGCCTTCCCTTCTTCCCCGTTTATCCCCAAGTTAGTCTTAGTATATTTCTCGTACTCGCTGGTTTTTTCTATATGAGTGCCTTTACCAATATGCGAGAAGGAGCCCTATCATCTTTCGTACTAGTCCTCTTTCTTTTCGCTGCTGGATTTGCAATTTATGGAGCCCATAATCCTGTAGGCTACCTTTTCAGTCTGTTGACCTATACAGCACTTTACATTACAGGAAAAAAATTCTACCAATCCAAGTTTGCATTCACTTGGCCACGTTTCCTCATTGCTTTTCTAGTTAACTTTAAACTCCCTAAAATGATCTCGCCAAAGATGAAATTTTGGATAGAATCTACCCTAAAATCTTACAAGGGATTAACGCTTTTATTCTCTCTATTAGCCGGGTGGATTATGGGGTCGAACTTCTTTTCTAGTAATTTATTTTGGGTTTACATTATTTTTATGGGCCAAGCATCTTCAGGTAATAATAATTACTCAATAATCTACAAAATTTATGGGCGTAAAATAGATTTTTTACACACAACAGCCTGTTATACGCTTCCGTTTTTATGCACCTTTCTTTATTTCTTTTCACAAGTTGAACCGATTGAATTTAATTCTAACTCTCCTCGTTATTCAAATCGAATTTTCGAGGATGCTTACCCCTTAAGCGACATTGAATCTACACTAAAAAACGTTCGATATGATAATAGTACAGGCATTACAACATTGAAAACTATCACAGATTTAAATCAGATCCGCGAAACACTCTACGGTGAAAAATTCATTCAAAATCTTGATAACTATCAACCCTCAAAAAGTCTTAGTCTAAAAGTTGAAGACAATAAAATTCTCCAACTCTCTTCTCTCTGCCTCATCATTATGCTCATTGCATTGAGTAATAGCTCGAGACAAATAAATAACTTTTTAAATAAGCTAAAGATTCTAAAATTAATCTCGAGAGCTGTTGTCGTCTTGGTCATAATTTGTGTAGCAGCACTTATCTTTGATTATAAGCCTGAATTCTTTAATTCAATCTTTATTATGATTATAGGCTTTTTCAATAAAAACATTTTTTCCATGTTAATTTTATCTAGTATTTTATTTATTTTTAGCATCTACTTAAACTACCTTTCATGGATGCAAAATGACTATTGCACTCATAGAAAAGCTGAAGAATAAAGTCCTTTTAAAGCTATTGCTTTTTGAGCAAGGCTTGGCATTGTAGGAGGAAATTTTTAATTAATGCAAATACTTAGGAGTCAACATGGCTGTAATCGGCGTCGAGCAACTTAAGAAAAACATCAAACTCAAAATTGATGGTCAACCTCACACAGTAACGGATTTCAATTTTACTAAGCCCGGTAAAGGCCAAGCAGTTTACCGCTGCAAACTCAAAAACCTTATCACGGGCAATACTTTTGATCGCTCATGGCGCTCAGGTGATAATGTTGAGAAAGCTGATCTCTCTACAAAACAACTCATTTTCTCTTACGTCGAAGACAACGCTTTTGTTTTCATGGATGGCGAAACTTACGATCAAGTGATGCTCAGTAAAGACGTCGTTGGCGATAACGAGCACTTCCTCATCGACGATGGTGAAGTTGAAGTCCTTTTCTTCGAAGACAGAGCTATTGACGTTCAAATGCCTAACTTTGTTGTTAAACCCATTCACAAGTCTGAGCCTGGTGTAAAAGGTGATACAGCCACAAACGTAACTAAGCCTGCTTATACTGATACAGGCCTCGAACTTCACGTTCCAATCTTCATTAACGAAGGCGACCTCGTAAAAATCGATACGCGTAATGGCGAATACGTTGAGCGAGTTAACGCTAAGAAGTAGTTTGTCTCGTTTAAACTCACTCAAGCAGCGCAGTGACCTTCTACAGGCTCTGCGCCGTTTTTTTTGGCAGAGGGACTTTATCGAAGTTGAAACTCCCATTCGCCTACTCACCCCTGCACTCGAAGATTACATAGATGCGATTCCCGCAAATGGAAAGTTTTTGCGAACCTCGCCAGAACTACACATGAAGCGTTTGCTCTGTGAAGGCGCAGAGAAAATCTTTCAAATTGGTGCCTGCTTTCGCGAACATGAACACGGTGAGCGCCATCGCGAAGAATTCACCATGCTCGAATGGTATGAAGCTCATTGCGATTACCGCAAAATTGCCGATGACTTGCAGGCTCTCTTTAAATTTTGTTCAAAAGAACTCGCCTGCCGTGAAGACTATTTCTCACAAACATTTGAAGTCCTCAGTCTCGAAGACGCCTTCGGGTCATACGCAAAAATCAGCCTCGACGAAAGCATCGCACAAAATAATTTTGAAGAAATTCTCTGCTTTGAAGTGGAACCTCACTTGGGCAAAGAGCGCCCCACACTAATCAATGATTATCCCGCCTCGATGGCTGCCCTCTCCCGCAAAAAGCCAAATGCTCCTCACTTAGCTGAACGTTTTGAAGTCTATGTCGATGGCCTCGAACTCGCCAATGCTTACTCAGAACTCACCGATGCCCAAGAACAGCGTCAAAGATTTGTGGAATGCCAAGATTTGCGAACTTCGCAAAAACGCATCACTTATGATTTGGATGAAAACTTTCTCCAGGCCCTAGAAAAAGGCATGCCCGAAGCTGGGGGCATTGCCCTCGGAGTCGATCGCCTCGCCATGGTTCTCTTTGGTCACAAGGATATCAGCTCGGTTTTAGCGTTTGGCGACGAGCAATAAGTTCTTCGTCCACCGCGCTAATGGGATCCATGTGCACTAAACATTCTGAATCTTCCCAACGTTGCTGGACTTTTTTCTCGATGCGATCAGCAATGTCGTGGGCCTCACTCAAGAGTGCTTGATCCTCAAATTCTAAATGCACTTGAAAGAATAAAGTTTTTCCAGAGCGACGCGTTCGCACATCGTGATAACCCAAGATATTTCTTTCATCCTCAATCATTTGCTCAAACTCTTTCACATCTTCTTGGGGAAGTTCGTGATCTAAGAGCATTTCCAGGGCGTGTTCAAAAACTTCCCAGGCAGCTTTCACAATCAACAAAGCCACCACAATGCCACCTATGGCATCCGCATAGGAAACGCCTACATAAGCTAGAATTAAGGCCACAATTGCGCCCGCGTTGGCCAGGATATCGGAAACAAAATGGGCGCGATCGGCCTTCACCACTAAAGAGCCTGTAATATTATAAACTTTCTGCTGATAGGTAATGAGGGCTAAAGTTAAAGCCAAAGAAAAAAGCATAATGCCAATAGCCAAGCCCGTTTTCTCCATGGGTGCGGGATCAAATAAGCGCACACCAGCTTGATATAAAACACTGAGCCCCGCAATCAATACAATGCCCGATTGAAAAACAGCAGCCAAGCCTTCAGCTTTGCCGTGGCCAAAGCGGTGATCCTCATCGGCGGGTTTAAGCGAATAAGTTAAGACGGCAAAACTTAGCATTGAAGCTAAAAAATCGAGGCTCGAGTCAGTTAAAGAGGAGAGCAAGGTCGCTGAACCCGTAAAATTCCAAGCTATAAATTTTGAGATAAGCAGAATAAGCCCCGTGGCCATCGAAAATTGAATCGCTCGCCGACTGAGTTTGCTATATTCATCGTTTTTATCCATAAAAGAATTTTGTCGTCTTAAGTTGATTTTACAAGCTAATAAGCCATGTGTATTTTGAATACTACAGAGTTGCGACGCTGATAAAAAAGTTCCCCCCACTCAGGGCACAGAGAACACCGAGGGTTTATCCACACATTCCTCAGATTAACACCGATCAGAGATTAAAAATGATCTAATAAGGGTAGGGAAGACTCCTTGCGGAGTCTCCCCTCATTCCGAACCGTACGTGCGGTTCTCCCGCATACGGCTCTCCAGTCAGTGCTTACTCCGAAGAGACTGAAATTCCAGTTTCCAGGCTTCCTCCAGTGAAAAGAAGCCTAGATCTGTAAAGTAGGCTTTATTGTATTTACGAGTATCAATCATGCGATGAGAACCTTTCTTGCGATGATGCTTAGCCAGAATACTACGCAGTCTTCTGCGTGTAAATTCATCTATACCTCGCATTGCATACACAGTGGAGTGCTTGAAGTATTGATACCATCCGACAAGATTTGGCCGAAGGTAAGCAATTATGTCCTCTATTGAGTCCTTATTGCTTCTCCTCGTTTTCTTGCGTATGGCATCTTTGCATTTCTTCAGGCTCTGCTTCCTTGGCCAACGTTTAATACTATGGGTATTTCGCGTTCTCTCGAAATGGTATCCGAGAAACTCGAAGTACTCGCACTTCTCTGTCATGTCGGCAATTCGCGTCTTTTCTGGATGAAGTTTTAGCCCATTGGCTTTCATCCACCTTCGCGTTTTGCGCAATGCCCTTTTGGCCGATTCTTTACTTTTACACATGATCAGGAAATCGTCTGCATAGCGCACTATCTCAAATCCAGCCTCGGTCATCTTGTGATCAAAGGGATCAAGATAGATATTTGCTAACAGAGGACTGATAATTCCTCCCTGCGGTGTACCTTCTTCAGGTTCCCAATTCTTGAGACCATCAAAGATATTGGCTTTGAGGAATTGTTCGATCAAGCCAAGAATTTTACCATCAATGATCTTTTCCTTGACTCGACTCATGAGTTTCTCATGTGGTATAGTATCGAAGTAGCTTTGGATGTCGGCATCCATAACATAGAGATAGCCCTGCTTTAACAATTCATTCACTCGTCTAAGTGCATCCTTGCAACCCAGCTTTGGACGAAATCCAAAACTGTAGGGCGAGAAGTCGATATCAAATATCGGCTCTATCACATGTTTCAGAGCTGTTTGAACTACTCGATCACGCACTGTGGGTATTCCCAAAGGTCTGGTCTTTCGACCATCACCTTTTGGGATTTCCACTCGGCGCACTGCACTGGGATCATACCTTCCATCTTGCAGTTCTTCGAGAAGCTTAGCGTTATTATGTTCTAACTCTGACTCGTAGCGTTTAGTTGATATCATATCCACTCCATGTGAGCCCTTATTTGAGCAGACTTTTTCCCAAGCTTCCATGATATTATTCTTACGCATCAACTTATCGGATAAGCTGTACCATTTACCTCTTTCAACTCCTCTATGAAGAGTTTTCAGCATCTGATCCGTCCAGACAGAAGGTGACGCCCACGCTTGTATTTCCACAAAGCGTTCATCTCGTCCTAATATTTGTTTAGCCATTTCTGACATTCTTATATTCCTTCTATTCTTTTCTTCTCAGTTTTACCTTCCTGCCCCCCTTTGCTCCAGTGACTTTCACCACCTTCATCGCTACTATGAGGGCTCTGACTTCTGCATGCCTTATTGCACTGCACATGCAGATCTCCCTGATTAACGTCACACAACCTTCACCGCATTCCGTCTCCAACCACTCTATAGACTTCCTCTACTGCTTTTCTACTCGCTGATATTCAGCATAAAGGATCTTCAGAATTACTCCTTATTATTATTTTCATTTCGTTCCAAGCTTCGCCACGCGATCGCAGGCTCGCTAGTACTATAAAGCCGAATCGAGTTCGTCATCCTACGGACTGCTGCTTCGCCTTGCCTTGCTCTCCACCCCGCCTCACGACAACGCAGTTAGGTTCGACTACAACATAATCAGCCTTTGTTGATGAGGACTTTCACCTCACTGATTGTGTGCGCTCTCAGGCGCACGAGCGCAGGCATCCTGCCTGCTTTAAAAAAGTGGATAGAATGGGCACGTAGTCCACGGTTTAGAGGCTGTACTACGAAGCTTCACCAAAGATTGGTCGTCTAGGAGAATGAAATCATTAGATAGTTATGCTTGACCCATTAAAGTTTGCCTTGTGGAGTCATGAGAGAGCCTGAATGTTGTCCATTTTGTAATTCGACTGTATATCCGGGTTTCGCCATCTTAATGCCACTTTCAGTAAATTTTTGATGGATGGCTGAAAGGAGTTGGTCTTTGGTGCTGAGGCGGTATTTACTGGCAGGTACAAAGACACGTAAATCAAAGTTAAAGCCATCACGGGTCATATTCGTCATGAAAACTTGAGGTGCGGGGTCATCAAGAGTGTTTTCGTGATTATCGCCCAGGTCTTTAAGGATCTGATGGACTTCTTTAACATCTGAATCTAAGGCAACCGAAAGTTCAATGACCACACGGCTGATGGAATCAGATAGCGACCAGTTAATGAATTCACCAGTAATAAAGCTCTTATTGGGGATAATGAGCTCGCGTCTATCCCAGTCACGGATGGTGGTTGCTCGTATTTGAATCTTCGACACAGTTCCGCTCGTTTGACCGACAGTGACAATGTCGCCTACGCGGTAGGGACGTTCGAATAAGACAATGAGGCCGGATACGAAGTTGGCGACAATTTCCTGGAGACCAAAACCTAAACCCACACTCAGTGCAGCAACGAGCCATTGCAATTCAGACCAGTTTAACCCCAGCTTTTCAAAAGAATAGAAAAGACCCACAGTAAAAATAATGTACTGAAGGATGGTAACAATTGTAAATTTCTGTCCTTGATCAAAAGAGAGCTTATTGAGGATAAATACTTTGAGAATATTTGGCAGTGCACTGGAACAGTAAAAAGTTGCGATGACAAAGATAAAGACAATTAGCAAGTTCTTAACGGTGATTTGAACAATAGTTGAAGTTTCATTATCCATGACCGTTTGGTTCCAAAGTGGATATTGATCGAGGATATTTAAAGCGGGGAAAAAAACTTGCCAGATGTAGAAAACACCTGTAAAAAAGACGATTTTTATAAGGCTTGAGAAACCCCGACGGGTTTCACTCATTTCATTTTCAAGTTTCTTTTCTTCTTGCTCCAACAAGACTTCGTGCTGAAGTTGAAGTTTTTCCGTTTCCTGAATCGCAAGTTTTTTCCGTACACTAAGTTCAGCAAGTTTTTGTCTTTTGGTGAGTAAATAGCAATTTATCAAAGAACTCACGAAAAAGATCACTATGCAATGAACACCCATTTGCACGATAAGATTTTTCAAGACAAATGCAGAATAGAAGTAACCTCGAAAGGCGAGTATGAGAATCGAGACCATGACGATTATCGATGAAAAGTAGGCCAATTTAAGCAACTTATTGGCTCGAGGATTTTCTGAAGAACTCGGCAAAAAATCATTTCTTTTTACAAAACAATATAAGCAAACACAAAGGACAACTGCGATATTTCCAATTATGCCAAATTTAGAAATATTATCTATATGTTCATCGTAAACTTTATTGGATAGTTGCCCCAAAAAGACAAAGGGAGCGACTAAATAAAGCCAAACGCGAATGAGCTTATAGTAACCATTACAAAGTTCTTTATCCCAAGTAAAAGCTTTTATCCCAAGACCTTTAGGTCGCATTGAGTGGGTAAAGAAAATCGAGAAAAAATAGAAGAAAGATAAGGCTTTAAAGCTATGGGAAATATTAATGGTAACTTCACTACTTGCATTAGCTCCTGGAACGAGTGCAAATGAAAAGTAATACAGAATCCAAGGGACAACTAAACTCAGAGCAATGGTGGTGAAAAATAACTTAAGTGTATAAGAAAAATTCTTATTTTTGTTAATTTCATCACTGACTTTAGGAACAACTTTTCTAAGATAATAAACTCGAAAAGCAATGAGTAAAATTAAACCAAATAGAAAATTTCGATGGGTATTTTGATACGAGTTCCATGAACTTTGATAACGCTTTTTGATATCATCCCATGAAAGAACTTTTGAAGTGGCTTGGAAATCTTCATTAAGCTTGGTGAAGTTAGTGAGTTTAAGTTCCTGTGAACTGGGGATCCAAAAGAGGTGACCTTTGATATAAGTCTTGTAAGCATCAACTTCTAAATTAATTTGTTCGTTGAGCGCATGCAAAGCATGAATTTTGTCAAAGTAGAGTTGACTAGCATCTTGTATTTGAATGATATGATTGCGTTGGTCTGAGTAAGTTTGTAAGATTTTTTCCTGTAGCTTTTTATCGGGGTTCTTCGAGCTTGCCAGCAAATCTTCTGTGAGCTGTGGAATATTATTGAGTCCCTTTAATTCCTGTCTCCAATCAAGTATATCGCGTTCTAAATCAGACATAATAACGAGGCTTTTATCTTCTGAATTCTTAAGCTGATTGAATTCATCCAAGATCGCAAATTTCTGGCGTAGAGCGACTCCCACAACTTCGTTGAGGATTCGACGGGAAAGCATATCCTTGGTATCGGTGAAATTGCTCTTTAGTGCTTCGAATTTTTCATTCTTTAGTTTAAGTTCTTGATTCACACTCGCGCGAAGCTGATTGAGTTCTTTAAGTTTTTTCAGGAGAGCAATGTTCTTATCAAAGACAAGTTTGATCTCAGGAGATTCAGCGACCATTTCTTTCGATTCAGCAATGGCGACCTGTTCTTTTTTTCGCACTTCTTGAGCTCGGCGCTTGAGGATGTATTCGCTCCAGAATTTATCAATTCGTTCATAGTTTGAATACTGGGTATCAAGCAGGGATTTTTGAGCATTGCGGCGTTTATTGATGGTGGAAAAGGAACTTTGTTGCAGTCGTAATAAGCGGTTTTCTGTATCGATCTTTAAAATCTCATATTTTACTAAGAGTCGACTGGCTTGCTTTTCTTTTCCTGGATCGGAACTTTTCTTGTTGAGAAGCCCTAGACGATCGACATTTTTCAAGATTTTATCTTGGACAGAGTCGCGTAATTGCTGACTCTTAATTAAGTCTTGGGAACTTAGGTCGAGGTCTTTTTTAAGCTTAATGCCTTGTTCATTATGTTTTTTGTAAATGACTTCGAGTTCATCAAGCGGCAATTTATCGAGTCTTTTTTTATCGACCTCAAGCGGCTTGAATTTAGCGAGTTTTTCTTCGAACTCTTTTTGGACTTGAGGAGCCAATTTTATATCTTCTTCAAGTTTCTTGATTTCCTGCTCTATGCTGAGCCCCTCCTCGATGAGCTTAATCACTTTCTCGAGACCTTGGAGTTCTTGCTGCTCTTTGGCATTAAGAGTGTCTTTATTTTTTTCGAGTGCAGAAGCTTGTTCTTTGAAGCGCAGTAGATCTGCTTGACTATCAGAACTTGCAGTCACCTGTGAAAACAGTGTATAAGTCAAGCAGATGAGGCAGCTAAAATAAGCCCAAAATGAGTTTCGTGATTTTTGCTTCATTGCTTTTCCCTTTGACACACAATAAATAATTGAACTTAATATAGTTTATGAACAGAAATTTTAAGTAAATTTATGTTTTTTTCTAGTTAAACTCAGTCTTTATTGCTCAATCCTTCGGCGTGATTTTATCTAAAAAATTGATTCTCTTCAGCCTGCCTGGAAGATGGGGAGTGCAATAAAAAATTTAATAATCAAGACATTCATGATATCGATAAAAAAGGCCCCAGTCAGAGGTACAATAATCAGCGCTTTTTGCGAATGGCCGAATTTTCTCATAATCGCATCCATATTGGCGATGGCAACAGGTGTGGCACCGAGACCAAGTCCCATGAAGCCTCCCGCAATAACGGCAGCATCATAATCTTTACCCATGAGGCGAAAGACAATATGCACGGCAAACAAGGTGATGAGTAGACCCTGACCGAGGACAATAAACAAGAGAAAGCTAGCTGATTCCATGAGAGAAAGAAGATCCATACTCATTAAGCTCATAGTTAAGAAAAGTTGCAGTGATAGACCACTAATTAGATCAATGGCTGGCTGACTCATTTTTATTTTAAAGTGGTCGGCGCTATTGGTCAGGATAATACCAACGAGCATAGCAGTTAAAAAGCCAGGTAATTTAATATCGTGAGTAAATAGATAGCGATTCACGGAGTCACCCAAACCTAGGCATAGGCCTAGAGAAAAGATAGTGCCGATAGCATCGTTGACAGTGAGCTTATGGAGAGGTGAGTTTGCTTCAGAGCTCACTGAGAAGTCATTAGCAGAAGCCACTTTTTCATCTTTGGGACTCAGTTGATGTTTTTTGATAAGACGATTGGCGATGGGGCTGCCGATAAGTCCTCCAACAACTAAGCCAAAGGTGGCACAAGCTAAGCCGAATTCAGCGGCTCCTTCGAGGCCGGCTTTAGTGGCTTCTTCTCCCCAAGCAATCGCCGTACCATGTCCGCCGGCAAAGGAAATACTTCCTCCCAATAAACCAAAGCCTGGGTGGGCCCCAGCTATGTAAGCCATGATCAAGCCTAATATATCTTGAACAATCAAAAATAGGGAGCAAGCAAATATCATAATAACTAAGCCCTTTCCTCCAGTAATAAGGCTTTTGATTTTGGCGTTTAAGCCAATGGTACTAAAGAAAACGAGTAAGAGTGTATCGCGTAAGTCGAGGTCAAAACTTACTTTGTAATCACCGAAGTAGTGTAAACAGGCGGTGAACAGGCTAAAAATAAGCCCGCCTGTCACAGGTGAAGGGATGCTATTTCTTTCTAAGAACTTCCATTTTTTATTAATTCGTTCACCGAGATAGAGCACTGCAATTGCGAGAACAATGATTTGTGTCCCGGCAAGCTCTAGCTGGTTAGAAGCTGAAGTCATTTTTGTGTTGGGGGAATCACTTTAACGCTTTGTATTTTCCAGGTGCCAGAAGGTTTTAATAAGCGAACTTTTAGGGTGCGGCTTTCATTAAAACTATAATTTTTGTTGTGGCCTTTAATGGTGCACACGAGTTCAACTTCGGCCTGATCGTCATTAACATTTATCGTGTACGAAGATAAAGTAGATTGAAAGTTGGGCACCATGGGGGCGATGCTGGTGGCCTTATTAATGAAGTCTTCGCGATTCGACATTTCCATTTTGTACTCAGGAACAGAGAGGGAGAAATCTTCTGTTAGGTACTGCTTAAAAGAGCGAATGTGACTGAAAAGAGGAATGCCTTTAAGTGCAGGGGTCTCTTCAGCTTTTCTTAAGATCAGCCCAAATTGATCTTTGATTTCTTGATGAGGGTCAGCTTTGGGTTTGAGGAATAAGTAAGCTACAAAAGCGACAGCAAGAAAGGCAATTATTGGGAGGACTTTCTTCATTCTGTAGCAATCCCCATATCGTCACGCATGCTCGAAACCACGTGGATAATTCCCTGCATCGCCATTTCGATTTGTTCATCATCAAAACTAAATTCTTTTGAAATGAGCTTAATACTGAAGCAGAGTCCTAGCCCCTCTTGTACGGGGCGCAACATCCATGAACCCAAGGGCCAGGTAAAGTTTTCCTTGAGCAACTCTTCATAATGAGCCGCTTCTAAGGCTTCTTCAGCTACAATTACATCGGCAAGTCCCCAGACTTCTAGAACTTGATGCTCTGCGAATTCCGCAGGTGGAGTGAATTGAACTTGAATGACGTGACCCGATTCAGATTGAGCAGCGACCACAAGAAATTCATCCTCGGAAAAAGGAAGCCCTAAGCGAGCGAGTGAGTCTTTTATTTTGTCGTACATAATAAACCTTAATTTTTAATTCAGTTTATATGCTGAGATAAAAAAATAAACTTTAGCGCCCAAACTAATCAGAACTTAATCTTCTAAGACTTCTTCCAAGACATTGGCCACTGAGCCAGATGGCGGACGGCAACCAATGATATTTGAGAGCGTCAGTGCTAAGTCACAGGTGCTGACGCGACGGGGAACTTTTTGATCGTCAATACCAAAGCCGGCAAAGATAAGTGGCACATGAGTATCGTAGGCCCAGGGAGACCCGTGAGTGCAGGCAACTTCTAAACCATCAAAATCATTGATGAAGCAATTGGAGTCAAAAACGATGTAGATATCTCCCGATCTTTCGGGATGAAAATTATTGAGCACGGCTTTATGAATGGCAGTATTAGGTAGAGCATTATTCTCGAGAGCACGGCTCGAGATAGCTAGGTTGACGCCATTAATTTTGGTCAGGTAATCCACCGCAGCTTTTTCGATGGCTAAGCGTTCTTTATCGCTTCTTGAGTAGACTTCTTTAGAAAAATATACATAGGGATGTTGGTACTTTTCGATGAGCTTAGTTTTGATATCGAACTCTTTCTCAAGGCTTTTGATAGCACTATCATTTGGCCATTCGCAAGGGTGAATAAACTTGGCGGGTATCTTGAGGCTATTGAGGTAGCCGGGAACTTCTGGAGCTCCATGATCAGAAGATAAGACCACAAGTGTATTTTCGAGACCCACTGTATCGTCGACATATTCAAGTAAGTTGGCGATAAAGCCATCCAGTTGATAGAGGTTATCTTCCATCTCTAGACTCGAAGGTCCAAAAATATGACCGACGTAATCAGTTGAGGAAAAACTGACCGAGAGATAATCGGTAACATTATCTTGTCCTACTTTTTCCTGCTTCATGAGTTCTTTGGCAAAGTTCAAAGTCAGCTCATCACCAGCGGGACTTAATGTGAGTAGCGTTGTAAAGTATTTACCTTCTTTCCAAGGGTGAGGAAATTTTTTGCCAAAGCCCGCTAAATCAGTTTCCCAAGGAACGTCATCCATATGCGCCAGTTCATACTCGCTTTTGTCTTTACTTAGAGTCCAAGATTGCCCCTTGTATTTATCGAGAATTCCTGAGCTATTCCATGTTTCAAGCCAAGCAGGGTATTTCTCTTGGTAGTAATTAGAAGTCACAAATGATCCCGCTTTTTTAGAAAACCAATAAGCTTTTCCTGCGTGACCAGCCATAGAAACAGCGCCTCTATCTTTTACCGATACACCAAAAACTTTTGATTGACCCTTGGTGAAAATGGCGAGTTCGTCACTAAAGGTAGTGGATAAAATCCCCATGGGTGAGCGTCCATCGGTACTGGCAGCTTTTTGGGTGGGATCAATTTCATTTTTTTGATCCACATCGGCATTTTTACTGAGCAAGTGGTAGTTGGGGTCTTCTATATTATATGTGGTTTTTCCCGTGGCGCGGTCGACCCATACATTGCCGATCATGCCATGGACTGAGGGCGTCGCCCCAGTCGCTAAAGTTGTATGTCCGACAATTGTCTCGGTATTCGCATGGGGATGATGAGCATCGGTGTAAACTGTGCCCTCTTCATAGAGGTAGCGAAAGCCCCCATCCTTGAAATTATGCATGTAGCGCAGCGGTAAGTCGGCACGCAATTGATCAACAGTAATTTGTAAAACTAGTTTAGGTTTTTTCTCCGCAGCGAAGCTAGTGAAAATACTTGCGACTAGAGCACAAGTAAAAATTTGTTTGATCATCTTTATCTCCTATTAAATAAATGAATTTAGCTAACTTAAATCCTCGGATTAGCGGAATCAATTCTAGATTTGTAAGTGTTCCATTTAATTATCTTAAAAATCTACTAAGCCTAATTGGCGTAAGCTCACAAATTGACGACTATCACCTGGAAGTTTGTGACCAATGATGAGGTGATCAACGACTTTGACACCTAAGATTTCGCCCGCTTCAATGAGGTTCTTGGTACACTCTATATCTTGAGGTGAGGGTGAAGGGTCCCCCGATGGATGGTTGTGCGCGAGGATGATTTTTGCCGTACCATAACGAAGAGCTTCCCGAAAGACTTCCCGCGGATGAACATGAGAGCGATCGAGCAAACCGATCGAGATTTGCGAGGAGCGCATAAGTCGATTCTTAGTATCGAGCAATAAAATATGGAATTCTTCTTTACTTTTACCCGCTAAAAGTTGAATCAAATAAGGAGCAGCTGATTCTGGTCGGTGAATCGTAAATTGCTCCATGGCTTCCTCTGCAACCAGCTTGCGAGCCAGAGCGAAGACGGCACGCAAACTCGTGGCCTTGGCGGGGCCCACGCCATGAATAGTTTCCAAGTCTTCAAGTGTGGCGCGACTTAGTCGAAAAACAGAGTTATCAAAGTGAGCTAAAATTTCACGTGCAAGCCCCAAGGCGGATTGCTCTCGAGTTCCACTACCGATTATAAGAGCGAGTAACTCTGATTCACTGAGTTGTGCCTCACCTAGTTGCAGCATACGCTCACGGGGGCGATCAAATTCGGCTAAGTCTTTTATTTTTTTATTCATCCAAGCTCCAATTCATTATAAAACCTGAATCCGTTAGTAGGCTTTGGAAGGATCTCGCAGGGATTTTATTTTCAGAACTTTACAACTTTTTGCAGAAATACCCGTAGGTCTTTTGAAAAAGTTGTAAGTCAATGAAGGTGAGAGAGCAAGATGATTCAATAAATACAGCTCACGGATTCAGATAAAAGTTAAAACTTGAAAATCCATAAGTAAAATTTCTTTTATTAATTTTAAAAACTTTAGGCAAAATACTTTACAAACAGTCTTTAAGCTTACAGATTTAAGTCAAAGATGGAATAAAAGGGAAGTGATATGATCGAATTTGAAACACTAAATGTCGAGCAGGGCGTTCGTTACACCAATGATAACTTAGATTTATATAAGACGATTCTAGTAAGCTTCTATGAGGATTATAAAGATGCTTTTATTAAATTAACTCAGCTTAGTAATAATGATTTAGAGAGTTGCCATATCTTAGCTCATTCCTTAAAGGGTACTACGGCAATTATTGGAAGTGAGCAACTGCCGCCTCTTTTTTATGCTATAGAGACTGCAGCAAAAGAGAATTCTACGGAATTAGCGACTTGTATTGAAGCAGTGAAAGAGCCTTTTTCAGCTATGATCAATGAATTAAAAGCCAAAGGTTTTAGCGAATAAATTGTCACGAAAAAGCCCCCGTAAACTTAGTTTACGGGGGCTTTATTTTAATGTCTTTCTACTTACTTAGATCCGGTAGAGTTTTTCATCTTCTCTAGAACTTGGTCCAAACTAAAGCTAGCTGCTTTTTGTCGTGGAGGGAATTCCTTAAATGTAGAGAGGAATTCACCGACGTATTCTTGTGCTGGGACGAGAAAGAATACGTGATCCATTAGCCAGTCATAGTAAGTGTTTGAGGTGAAGTAAGCACGCTCATAGGGGTCACGACGAAGATTAAAGATGAGTGGGATTCGCAATACGGTCCAAGGCTCAATCCATGCACGTAAAGTGCCCTTTTCCTTTTGTTCCATGAACATGGCCTTCCAATCGTTGTAGCGAAGAGCTGTTAAGTCACCATCATCTGAGAAATAGAAAATTTCTTTACGACCAGACTTATCAGTTTTCCCTGTAAGCATGGGTAAGATATTGTAGCCATCGAGGTGCACTTTGTATTCACGGCCAATAGCCTTGACACCGCCTTTTTTCAGATCTTCTTTGATAGTATCATTTCCAGCCATTGCCAAGAAAGTTGGTAACCAGTCCATATGGTGAACAATTTCATTACTAACCGAACCTGGTTTAACTTTACCGGGCCATTTTACCATAGCCGGTACGCGCCAGCCACCTTCCCAGTTAGTATTTTTTTCACCTTGGAAGGGAGTCATACCCGCATCAGGCCAAGTGTTCATGTGAACGCCATTGTCTGTTGAATAGAAGACAAAAGTATTATCGGCAATGCCCATTTTATCAAGAGCATCTAGCAGGATGCACTCCGACAGTTCATTCAAGAGGCTCATAAATAATAGCTTTAAAATGTATTTATTTGTAAAAAATTCCGCCTAAAATGCTATATTGTAGTTCTTTACAAAAACAAATAGCAGGCGGAATTCATCATGAACGATACTCTTTTTTCCGAATATTTCATCGGGGAACTACAACAAACGGCAGGAATTTTAAGCGGTCCGCTGAAGATTGCGGGGGAAATCATACTTCTTCCTGAATTTGAAGGGATCCGAAAAGCGATTGAGAGTGATCAATTCCAGTTGAGTATGGATAGGGCCGCTACTAAAAATCGCGAATTTAAAAATGGCAATACCAAAAAGCATCCACCAGCGGAATTAGTGGTTGCCTTGTTCATAGCCCGTCACTTTTATAATAATTGTTACGGGGAACGCGGCTATAGCATGTTATGTGAGAACAGTTCATTACATCAATTTATCGGGCGCCTAGGCATCGGGAAGTTCCCTTCACGCAATACGATTCATGAACAGATTTCTGCACTTTCTGAACATACCCTTACACTTTTTCATCAAGCTATTTTGAACTGTGTCAAAGCATGTGACTTAGATGATTTCTCAGCAGTAATCATTGATTCCACAGCCATCAAAGCCGATTCGTCCTGGCCGGTTGATAGTGCATTACTGAAGAACCTTAGTTGTAAAGTTATGAAAAATATTCAGAAAGTACATGATAAGCTCCCTTGCCTTGAACGTAGAGGAATCCCTCTCAAACGTCTACAGAATTACTGTGATGATATGAGTAAATTGGATTTTGTGATTTCGATGTTTAAAGGGAAGAAAGGAGCCAAGAAAATGAGGTATAAGTCTTATACACAAGAACTTTTGCCGAGGTGTCGAAAATTTATAACACGCCTGGAAAAGGTTCTACCTAAAATCAAACAGCACTGTAGCAGTATAAAGTCCTCGATGCTTGATGAAGATTTTTCTCGCTTTATTGATAAAGTTTTGATGGTTGAGCACCGCTTTAAGATGGCTCCTGAGGACTACGATGCCAAGACGGCAAGAAAAATTTACAGTATGAGTGATGACGACGCTGCCTTTATCAAAAAAGGCGGTCGTGAAACAGTTTTTGGTTATCGTCCAAACTTTGCTTTTAGTGCCAATGGTTTTCTGACTTCTTTCATTTTGGAATCTGGAAATACCAGTGACAGTAAAGTCTTTGCAGATTGCCTTGTGGAAAATAAAAAAATGACTGGAGAATCCGCTATGATGGTCAGTGTTGATGATGGATATAGCTCTGCAACGAATTTGGATTACGCCATAGAACAGGGAGTGGAATTAGTCAGTATCAGCGGTTCAAAGGGCAAGAAGCTTCTGGGAGAAGAAATTTATGAAAGTGAAAACTATCAGCTGGCGAGAAACATCCGCTCAATCTCTGAAGCGGGGATTTCAAAGATGAAGAACTATCACAATCTTGAGAGGTTTACCGTTTGTGGCTTAAAGAGAGTTCGACAGGAAACGCTCATAAGCACTATAGGGTTCAACTTGGAGAGACTCTACCAGTTATTATCTCAAATCGAACTTCAAGTTGCTGCGTAGAATGTCGGAGTGCATCTAGCAGTTCACCCACGTGCATATCGTGTTCAACCATGCCGTCGCCATATACATCCTGTCCAGAAATACCTTTATGCTCATCCTTTACGTGAGTTCTAAAGTGCATGCGTGTACCATTCCACCAAGTGAAGAAGGGCTTGCCTGCTTTATGCTGACGTTCCATGAAGTCGATAGCTGCAGCTACGGTTTCGTTATCAACTGTTTCCATACGTTTCTTGGTCAGAGGACCCGTATCTTCAATTTTGCCATCGGCAGCAGATTTAATCACACCGCGTGGGCCATATTTTTTTCTGAATTCTGGATCTTTGGGGTAGTCAGGACGCTCAGGTTCTTCTTCAGCGTTAAGGTGATAGAGGTTGCCCAAGAATTCATCAAAACCGTGATTTGTTGGCAGGTGTTCGTCTTTATCGCCGAGGTGATTTTTACCAAATTGGCCAGTTGCGTAGCCCTGCGCTTTGAGTAAGCCCGCAATTGTAGGATCAGCAGGATGCATACCTTCTTTAGCTCCAGGAAGACCTACTTTCGAAAGTCCAGTTCTAAATACCGATTGTCCCATAACAAAGGAGGAACGACCCGCGGTACATGATTGTTCACCGTAGTAATCAGTGAAGATCATGCCCTCTTTGGCAATGCTATCAATGTGTGGGGTTCTATAACCAACGAGGCCCATGGTGTAGGCGCTGATATTTGACTGACCTATATCATCGCCCCAGATGACGAGAATATTGGGTTTTTCTGTTGCGGCAGTAGCAGCCATTGTTAGGGAGAAGAGTCCCCCAAGTGCGAAGGCTTTATTTAAGTTCATATTGATCTCCTCTATTTTTGATCGAAACTAATAAAGTCCCGACCATATGAGGAAACAAAAAATCCCTAATCTTTAAGGAAAGAAATAAAGCTTTTTTGACAGGAAATTAACTTATGTATCAAGCAAAGTCTAAAAAGCTCTTTTTTTGCTTGTGGAGAACTGATTTATTTTTCAGGTAAGCCTTCCTAGATTTGCGCAATTCGCCAATAAAGACTTGTGTGTCAAAGGCTGATTTAGGTGCAGTAAAGAGTTCTTGGTTGAGGGCGTTGAACTGATCTTTTAAGCTGGGATTCGAGTTGCTTTCAATCAACTTAGCGACAGAAGAAAAACCGAGTTTTTTCACCCATAAATCAGCCTCTAAGTAAACTTGCTGAGGGCTTAAATGGGGAGCCTTTTTTGCGAACTCCGCAAAAAGGTAAGCTTCGCTTTCTTTTCTCTCTTGATTCCAAATTTGAAAACGAATTTGGACTTGCTTCCTAAAGATGATAAGTGCAAGCAAAGGAATGAGTATAAGTGCGAACCACCAGGGCTTCATCTTTTCTTCGACCATAGCTTGATCAGTCGTCTCTTCTTGATAGAGAGGGTTGGGGGCAATGGCTAATTTTACTGCATCGAGTTTATGCTCGGTTATTTCTTCGTTTTTTGGATTAAAGGAAGAAATTTTGATTTCCGGTAAAGTGAGCTCAGTTTCTTCTTTAAAGAGGTAAGTACATGAATCTATGCGTTGTGCTGAAAAATCCCCACGGACCATGGAGTCCTTTAATTTAGCTTTGTCAGGGTAAACTAAAAATTGTTGAGTAGGCTGAATGATGATGGGGGGAAGAATCATCGATAAATTATTATCTGCCGCTTGTGTGATTGTTCGCTTAAGTGAATCACCAACTTTGAATGAATGGGAATCCGGAGTTTTGTCCCAGTGCTCTTTAAGTGAGTAATTTTCACTCACAATAAAAATTTTACCCATAAGTTCCTTGGGAACTTGAGTCTCTAGAGTTAGGGGCTTTGATTTGAGGGTGACTCGTTCGGGATCTTTTCCCGTCCTTGCTATGCCGTACTGCACATTAAACGCAGGAATGGTAACTCGACCAGGCCGACGAGTAAAAATGGCAAAAGAATGAATTTGCTTGGTATAGCTTTGACCATCCTTTTCTAGGTTTCCGAGTACAGGCGAGCCAGGGATTTTGAAAATGACTGCATCTTTCATTTCGGGAATATCAAAACGAGGTGTTCCTGAAAACCATGTAGGGGAATGAAGTTCTACATAAAAATCGAGCTTTTGTCCGACCCATTGTTTATCCAATTTCTTTGAACTCGTGGTCACAAAAGGCGCGCCTTCTTGAGCCGCTATTTGAAGAAAACTAAAGAGGCAAAAGTAAATAAAAGTGAGTCGCTTATTCATTGTTTTCACCTTCTCGGCTCAGTTGGTAAGAGAACTTAATTTTCATAAAATCTCGAGGTTTACTTTGCACGCGTCGCATCCACAGCTCGTTGATTTCGGCTTCACTCATCGTCTCTTCCGTAGTTACTTCGACTGAGCTTTGATTATTCTGAGCCGGTTTATCATCGAAAACGATTTCATCGGCACCGAGTTTTCCTCCTGTCCCCTCGTCCATTTTATCCTTGGCGTCATCCAAGATTTTTTTTCGCTTGAGGGCAAGTTCTCGATTAAATTGGGCTTCACTAAATTTGGGCTTGAGTTCAAGGGCGCGATCGTAAGATTTGATGGCTAGATCATAGTTGCCCATCATAATGAGTGAGTTCGCCGAATTGAAGTAGGCTTCGGCGGTTCCCGCTTGATTAAAGGCGATGGCGGCTTCTTCGAATTGCGCATTTTTATACAAAGCCTGACCTCGTTTCAGGGGATCCTCAAAAAGTTTTGCGGCCTTCGCAAATTCAGCTTTCTCTAATGCGACTTGGCCCTGTTGGTTTTTTGTTTGCCAAAAATCATTAAATGAATCAATACTTTTCCCCTGAGTCACGTAAAAAGTCACGCTTGCGAGGACCGCAATTATGAGGCTGATGTGGAGAGTGATTTTTTTATTCATAGTTCAACTCCCAGCCTTTGCGGAACCATAAAAGTGAGAGCATGAGAATGAAGGGAACCAAAACGTAACCCGAGTCTTTCCAACGTTCACCACCTTCTTTCATAGAGGCCTGCATACTACTTTCTATATGTGAGTTGACGCGATTTAAATCTTCATCATTAACGGTCATTTTTGTCACAGAGCCGCGCAATTTTTGAGCCGTGGTTTTTAAATCATTCTCGTTCAAAGCTTGGACCGGTGGGATATCCAAAGGCGCTTTTGCACCGGGAGGCCCAGCACTTGCGTAAACTTGTACCGCAAAGGGGTACGGACTCTCTTTGAGTTCAGCTTGTTCTTGTTGGTTAATACCGTCGCACATTAAGAGCACGGTTCCAGGAATTTTTCCTTCTTGGAGAACTTTATTGGCTAAATCGAGGGCTGCTTTTAAAGAACTGCCTTCTTTGGGCATAATAGATGGATCGAGTTCTGAGGCAAAGCGAGATAAAATCTTTTGATCTTCGGTGAGGGGCAAGACGAGGTGGGCACTGCCCGCATAGGCAATGAGAGCGGTCTTTGTTCCCTTGCGTTTGGTCAAGAGGTCGGAGATTTTCTGTGCACTGCGACTCAAGCGGCTCGGCTGGACGTCTTGAGCGAGCATGGAAGGGGTGGTTTTGAGAATAATGACTAAGGCGGCTTGGTCTTCACTAAAGGGCGAGGCTTCTTTTTCGTAAGTGGGGCCTGCCAAAGCAAAAATACTTAGAAAGCCCGCAAAAATAAAGATGTGGTGAGGGCGCAAACGGGATTTCGTCCCCGACTCAATCAGGAGATGTTCAAGTAAATGTGGCGCAATGACTTTGCCCCAAAGTTGAATCACATTATGGCGCTTAAGCAAAAGATAAGTCAGCAAGAGCATGGGAATCAGCGCTAATAAAAAATAGGGGCGAATAAAATGAAAATCACTCATGACTCACCACCTCACTTTTTTTGATATGACGAGAAATTTTGTAGAGATTATAAAAGTGATAGAGCATGATTAAAACTAAGAAAAACGCGAGGGGAAGGTGATAGAGTTCTTGTTTGGGGCGGTGACTCACTGTATCGAGTTCTCTCACCCCAATTTTGTCGATCTCATCGTAGATCCCCGCTAATTCCTCACGATTCCCTGCCCAATAATATTTCCCTTTCGTGAGTGAAGAAATACTTCTTAAAGTAGCTTCATCAAGAGCTTGTTCACCCGCAGCTGCGGGATCGCCCACGGCTACTGTGTGAATAACAATTCCTTTGTCGCGGGCAATTTGAGCTGCTTTTTCGGGGGCGACCAAACTTCCAGTATCATTGCCATCGGTAAGCAAGATCAGCACTTTGTCCTCTAATTCACTTTGGTCAAAAATGCTAATGGATAAGCCAATGGCATCCCCGAGCATGGTTTGGGGCCCGGCCATGCGAACTTGAGCTTCATCCATGAGTTCCTGGCAAATTTCTAGATCCTCGGTAAAGGGCATTTGAATAAAGGCGGCACTCCCGAAAAAAACCAGGCCGACTCGATCGCCTTCACGTTCAGCTAAAAATTCGGAGAGGACTTCTTTTACAGAATCTAAGCGCGTGACATTTTCGCCGGACTTATTTTTGAAATCCTTAGTTTCCATGGACCCCGAGAGGTCGACGGCAAGTAAAAGGTCACGTGAGGCAATGGTCTTGGTCAGTGGTTCTTCAATCAGTTGCGGGCGAGCGAGAGCCACAACGAGTAAAAACCAGGAGAGGTAAACAACGCATCTTTGAGCTAATGAAGAAGCTTTGGTACGAGCTTTGTTGGGGTCGATTCCCGTGAGTTGTGTGAGGTCCTTGAAGAAGGGTAGTTTAATGGAGGATTTATGCCCTTTGTGCTCAGGAAGAAATTTTATCAAGACAAAGGGCAGTAGCCACAAGCCGAGTAAAATGGGGTAGGCAAAAGTGATCATAATAGTTCCCCTTCAAGAACCCGGTGAGTTCTCACCCACAGCTTGGCGTCTTCGATGAGGGATTGTAGATCTTGCTCAGGAATTGAATGGATAACTTCGTCTTTCTCATAGGATAATGAAGCAAGGATTTGAAAGGCTGTGAGCTTAATTTCTGCTTGTGTTTGATGCAGGAATTGCTGCCAAGCTTCCCCACTTAAACTCGATGATTGAGGCGCAAACTGATAAGCCACTTTTTTTAAGATTAAAGGAATTTCTTTGAGTGGAGCCTTATCTTTCTTCGTCACCCAAAGATTTTCGATTTTTCTTAGTTCAATGAGACCCTTACGGCGATAGAGATTTTTTCTGTGGCGAGTGTAGATGAAAAGAGCCAAGTAGCAAAGCAGGATGATAATGAGTGTAAATAAAATTGGCCAACCCGGCGCGAGTTCATTCTCTAAAGGGGGAATGATGTTTTCTTTGAGATCATTGAGACTAGTGGACTTCTTCATCAGCGAGAGCCCTTCATTGCCTGGGGTTTATGCGCTCTTTTTAAGTGTTGGCCACCTAAGATTTTTCGCAGCTGATCCGCCACGTCTTCATGAGTGTTGATCGGTAAAATGGGGACATCAAATTTTCCAAGTGAATCACCCAAGCTTTTGAGTCGTCCTTGGAGTAGGTCGGGAATGCTTTTTCTCAGCTTGGCTTGGCTTAAATCCAGCTCAACTTGGTCGATGCCATCACTGAGCCGTATGGGGAAATGATTTTCGGGAAACTCTTTGGCAAGTTCATCGTAAACCAAAGTTAAGACCACATCATTATGTCGACTCAAAGCGCGAACATGATGATAGGTTTTTTCGTCCATGCCATGAAAGTCCGAAATAATGATGATCAAGTTATTGTGACGAGGCTTATGAAGTAATTTCTCTAAGCTCGAATTGAGCATATCTGGAGATTCAATAATGCCTTGATCGACGCCAAGCTGATGATTAAATTTGACGGCTTCACTCAACATCGCCATGGTCGCTTGTCGACTGCGCTGAGCTCTGAATTCGCGACTTTCGCAATCGTTAAAAATGATTCCTCCAACGCGATCCCCCGAGTCTAAGACTTTCCAAGCACCGAGTGTGAGTGCTTCCACGGCGGTCACGGACTTAAAGGATTTTTTTGAGCCAAAAAACATGCTCAAACGTTGATCCACGACAAACATTACCTGACGTTCTTTTTCTTCGCTATAGACGCGTACATAGGCCTTGCGAGCGCGATTGCTCACCTTCCAGTCAATGGTACGTGTGTCATCGCCTTTTTGATAGAGTCGAAGCTCCTCGAAATCGAGTCCACGTCCTCTTAAACGCGAAGCATGACGGCCGGCTAAAAGGCTTTGCAGTGGCTGACGAGGCAGGAAGTGAAAACCCGAAGCTTTGTGCTGCAGGCGAATCACATCTTCGAGTTCGATGTAGACTCCATCTGTATTTTTTTTCTTCAAGACGGGGCCTTATATGACGGGAACTTTTTCAATCATTTTATCAATAAAGTCATCGACTGTGAGTCCTTCGGCACTCGCTTCATAGGAAAGCACGAGGCGGTGACGCAAGCAGTTGTGAAGGATGGCTTTAGCATCGTCTGGAGTGACGTGATCGCGATCCTCTAACCAAGCATGAGCACGTGCGGATTTATCGAGTGCTAAAGTTCCACGGGGGCTCGCACCAACGGCAATATAATCAGCGTACTCATCGCCCATTTGAGCTGGGTTACGGGTCGCACTTATAAGTCGAATCATGTATTCTTCCACATTCTCGGCAACGTGAATATCTTTCACTTCATCTCGTGCTTGAAATAAAATGTCTTGAGACATGGCGCTGGGCTTGGAGTCATTGGCTTGTTTTTGCTCGCCGCGAACGAGACGCATGATTTCGAGTTCATCTGCATCAGAACCATATTGCACTAAGATGTGCATCATGAAGCGGTCCATTTGGGCTTCAGGAAGCGGGTAAGTGCCTTCTTGTTCGACGGGGTTTTGCGTCGCTAAAACCATGAATAATTTGGGCATGGCATGAGTTTTTCCTGCCACAGTGATTTGCTTTTCTTCCATGGCTTCGAGCAAGGCCGCTTGGACCTTTGCTGGGGCGCGGTTGATTTCATCCGCTAAGACGAGGTTGGCAAAAATAGGACCTGGTTCAAATTTGAAGCGTTCGGCACTATTTTCTCCGAGGTAGACTTCAGCACCGGTGATGTCTGAGGGGAGTAGGTCGGGAGTGAACTGCACGCGACTGTAATCCGATTCAATATTCTTGGAAAGACTTTTGACGGCGCGAGTTTTGGCGAGGCCAGGAAGACCTTCGAGCAATAAGTTGCCATCGGCAAGTAGGCCAATAAGGAGAGATTTGACCACGTCTTTTTGACCGATGATCGAAGCTTCGATACGTGTTTGAAGTTCTTTTATTTCATTGTGAATTTGAGACATATCTATCCTCAATTTTAATTTGTGGATAAAGTAAAAAGCCACCAATCTCTTGAATTGGTGGCTTTAAAATTTAAGCGCTACTACTGACGGTTGCCAGGTGTGAGTTTTTCTAATTGATTTAGCTTTTTCTGAAGCTGAAGCATATCAACGGTATTGTAACCGATATCACTAGCACCAAGAACTTGACCTTTTTGGTAGGGGTAATCAAAGAAGCCTTTAGCGACTTCCGCAATTTGTGCCTGGATAGGAACAAAGAGCCACATATTATCCGCATACCAGCGAACGTACATTGAAGATTCCTCAGCCATTTTTTCATAGGGATCCGCTTTGAGGTGAGTGATTACTGGCCAGTTGGGGACAATTCTAACTCCTTGAGCAATGTTACCCTCAATCTGCGCAAAGCTAACTTTCCAGTCTTTCCAACGAACTGCAGATAAGTTACCTGCCTGGTCCCAATAGAAATAAGATTCACGTGGAACTTCTTTAGCTTCGCCTTTGAAGTACGGAAGGTAGTTGTAACCCGCGAGTTTTACGCGCCATTGTTTACCGTTAGCTTTGTGACCCTTTTTAGACATAAGTTTTTCTTTTACATCGGGCTCACCAGCAGCTGCTAAGAAGGTAGGCATCCAGTCCATATGAGAAATCATGTCATTGTACTTGGTGTTGGGCTTAATAACACCAGGCCATTTTACGAGAAGTGGAACGCGGTGACCACCTTCCCAGTTTGTGCCTTTTTCACCGTGGAAAGGTGTAATACCGCCATCAGGCCAAGTAAATGTTTCAGCACCATTGTCAGTAGAGTACATGATGATGGTGTTATCAGCAATACCTAGCTCGTCGAGTTTGTCGAGAAGTTGACCCACATGGCCATCGTGCTCAACCATACCATCTGCGTAGATGCTAATGCCTGTTTTTCCTTGGCTCTCTTTTTTGAGGCGAGTCCAAACGTGCATACGAGTTGAATTGAACCATAAGAAGAAAGGTTTCTTAGCTTTGTGAGCGCGATCCATGAAGTCGAGACCGTGAGCAAGGAAATCTTCGTCACAAGTTTCCATGCGCTTACGCGTCATTGGACCAGTATCTTCGATTTTGCCATCAGAAGTGGATTTAATAACGCCACGAGGACCATATTTCTTGCGGAACTCAGGATCTTTTGGGTAGTAATAAGTTTCGGGCTCTTCTTCAGCGTTAAGGTGATAGAGGTTGCCGTAGAATTCATCGAAACCGTGATTTGTTGGTAGGTGCTGGTCTTGGTCACCGAGGTGATTTTTACCAAAGTGAGCGGTCATGTAACCATGGTTTTTAAGGAGGTCACCCGTTGTTGGCGCCCAGTCAGGGATACCGTGAGTAGAGCCAGGCATACCAATAGTGAGTAGACCCGTACGGAAAGGAGATTGCCCGAGAATAAAAGAAGCACGACCAGCAGTACAAGATTGTTCGCCATAAGCATCTGTAAAGAGAGCCCCTTCATTTCCGATTCTGTCGATATTCGGTGTTTGGTAACCCATTATTCCATGGTTATAGGCACTGACATTGTGAACACCAATATCATCGCCCCAAATGACGAGAATGTTTGGCTTTTCTGTAGCGGCATACGCAGACCCCAAAGTGAGTGCAGCTGTTGCAACGAATTTAGTTAATGACATCATAATTCCTTAATCCCTATGTTTAATTTTAAGGTTATTAAAGATATACGAGAGGCAATGATTTTATTGCTTTTTTATCGGCTCAAGCAAGAAATTAATCATTCTTTAACTTAAAAAAGACAAATTCATCCTGAAAGTCACCTACTTATATTGCTTGAGTTCTTGGATCAGTAATTCGCAATTAAAATTGCGCTTGTTGATGATGGCGTATTGCAGAGCCAAAATTTGACTGCAGAGCGCTTTATTTTTCTTGTCGCGCATGAGGATTTTGAGCGAATAAATTTCATTGGAAGAATCTTTTTCTTTGAGCCAGAGGTAAACCGAGACTAGTGCTTCTCGCAAGTCACCTTTTTCAGCATTTGATTTTATGGCTTTAAAGAGTTTGCGTTTCTTGGAAGTTTGGATGAAATAGGCAAGTCCAATAAGTAGAGCAAGACCTAGGGCGAGAAAAAGCTTTTCTTCAAAGTTCGTCATCTTATTGAAGGAGCCTAAACCATTCTTTTTGTTTGTCTATTTTAAATAAATTCATTTTTTTCTTATCATCTGTATACAAAAGAACTTCTTTTTGAAATTGGATTTGGAATTCGCATGCTTTTTGAATTCGGATTATTTCTGCATAATTACGAGATTTTGGATCATGCTCTATCGAGTTGATTTGCTTGAGTAAGTGTTTCCAAAAAACATTATGAGTTTCAATCCCTTTTTTCATTTCATCTACAGTACTTTCTCCATTAATGAATGAAGTTAAATGTCTATTAACTCCTTTTAAATGAAGCACTTTTTTATCATACCATGAGATACTAATTTTATTAAGAGTAACTATTGGCTTTTTTTGAATTAAACCACTCTTCCAAATACCTACGCAAATCAGTGGGAGGCAAACAAGCCCTAAAATTAGCTTTGGAATAAATTGAGCTGTTCTTTTTTGCGGATCCAGTGAACGGCTCATGATTGCAGCGCCAATAAATCCGCCTAATAAACCACCGAAGTGAGCGGCGTTATCTATACCGGGAACTAAAGTGCCGAACAAGAAGTTAAGCACGACAATTTGCACCATGCTATTCTTGAGGTTTTTAAAGGCTGTTGGAGGCACGTCATCGCGACGCATGACAAGGAAAGCTCCGACCATACCCACAACACCAAATACAGCACCTGATGCTCCCGCACTAATTACGCCATCGGAATTCCAAAGCAGGCTAGCGAGGCTGCCCGTAAAAGCAGAGAAAATGTATATGATAAAGTAAAAGCGAGGACCTAGGAGCTTCTCGCTCAGTCGTCCAATGGCATGAAGAAAGTACATATTGCAGGCAATGTGTAAGAGACCAAAGTGAATAAAAGCACATGTGAAGAGTCGCCAAGGCTCATCAATAGTTTCAAAAATTCGATTACTCCCCCACTGTATGAATACATCTAAGTTTTTAGGTTGGATAATATTGAGTTTTTCTATGCCATACATTAGGAAAAAGACAATGATATTGAGGGCAATAATAACTGTAGTTACAGGAGTCTTTTTAGCACTGAAATCGAGATTCTGCATAAAGCTTTGGCTTTCTTGCGCTTCTTTTTGAAGGGGCAAGTAGGACATCAGGTCCTTGGCTTCGTCTTTATTTTCAAAGACCATGGCAAAAGTTTGGGGTCCCTGAGCCGAGTTAATACGAATGCGAAGTTCATTTGCCTGTAATTGCAGGGTATCTATATCGCTCAAAGGAATGCGAATATCGCGATCGGCCATCACCAAGAGCAAGTAATTGGAGTAGTACTGCAACGAAGCTGAGATCTCGCGCATCGAGCCCTCGATATTGACGAGTACTTTGACTTGTTTAGAAACTAAATAGTCCACGGCATGAGCTCGAAATGAGTTTCAGAAGCTTGGAAATCTTCAGGGAGTGAGCCTTTTTCGGAATCGAGGCCAGGGTAATGAGGCAGACAGGCTAAGTTAGGGGCCATTTGCGTCAGTCGTAAAAGGTTATCTTTTTCA
The DNA here is from genome assembly GCF_000170755.1 of Lentisphaera araneosa HTCC2155. NCBI lineage: Bacteria > Pseudomonadati > Lentisphaerota > Lentisphaeria > Lentisphaerales > Lentisphaeraceae > Lentisphaera > Lentisphaera araneosa. The sequence goes on along the minus strand of NZ_ABCK01000028.1, from coordinate 8,125 downwards.
ATGACTTCCAATTCGCTTTCAGGACGCATGAGGATTGTAGAGATTTGATCAATGCCGTGTTGCTGCAGGTAGTTAATTGTCAGTTTGCTATGATTAAGCGTTCCCAAAGCCGAGGAACTGACCACAATGGCGTGGGCGTTTAAAGCTTTACAGAGGTCATGCATTTCATCTTGATTGTTGAGGGGGACAGCAATGCCACCAGCACCTTCGACCACCAAGTAATCGGGCTGAGTCTCATCAGCAAAAGCCTTCATTTTTTCAATGAGATGATCCAGAGAAATGGGGCGATTTTCTCGTTCGGCCACTAAGTGAGGGGAAGCAGGGATATGAAAATTCATGCAACAGAGGGTCCCCACCATTTTGGCTGCGGAAGCTTTGACGTACTCTAAGTCAACCGAGAGCAAAACTTCGCCACAGGGAATACCGCCAGTTTGTATGGGTTTCACATAGGCCACTTTGTGTCTTTGTTCACTGAGTTCGCGGCAAAGCCAAGCACTCGCAACCGTTTTGCCTACGCCTGTGCCCGTTCCTGTAATGAATAGAGTCTTCAATCTTTTTTCTTTGGCTGAGTACGCATTTTTTTGCGAGCGCGCTTTTCATCGAGAATTTCTTTATCGAGAGCTTTATTGCGTTTCACTTGACGTTCTTCACGTTCGCCTTGACCCCGTTGATATTTCGCATGGAAGTCCTGACGAAATTCTTCGAAACGATCTTCGGCAATCGCTTCGCGAATGCGTTCCATGAGGCGCAAGTAAAAATGCAGGTTGTGATAAGTCATCAGGCGCATGCCCGAAAATTCATTCGTGCTGAGCAAGTGACGCACGTAAGCACGCGAATAACCTTTGCAGACTTTGCAGTCACATTCATCGTCAATGGGACCAAAATCATTGCGCCATTTGGAGGCTTTAATTTGCACTTGTCCGCTGGACGTATAAGCAGTGCCATGGCGGGCGACACGAGTGGGCAAGACGCAGTCAAACATATCGACGCCGCGAGCCACGGATTCGACTAATTGTGGAGGTGTTCCCACGCCCATGAGGTAGCGTGGCTTGTCTTCGGGCAGTTCGGGAAGCACCCAATCAAGAGTTTTGAGCATTTCCTCTTCAGGTTCACCCACGGAAAGGCCGCCGATGGCGTAACCCGGCAAGTCCATATCAGCTAAGTAACGAGCGGACTCAATGCGCAGGTCTTCGTAAGTGGATCCTTGAACAATGCCGAAAAGCATTTGGTGCGGATGAAGTTCCTGTTTGGCACATTCATCGCCCCAGCGTTGAGTGATTTCTAGCGATTCTTTGGCTTGCTCGTAAGTGGCCGGATAGGGTGTGCACTCATCAAAAATCATCACGATATCAGAACCGAGGCTCTTTTGAATTTCCATAGATTCTTTGGGGCCGATGAAGATTTTTTCACCATCAATATGCGAGCGGAATTCAACTCCATCGTACTTGAGTTTACGCAGCTTGGCTAAACTAAAAACTTGGTAGCCGCCGGAGTCGGTGAGGATGGGACGATCCCAGTTGATAAATTTATGTAAATCACCGGCTTCATCAATAATTCTGAGTCCGGGACGTAGGTAGAGGTGGTAAGTATTGCCGAGAATGATTTTGGCATCGAGCTCCATCATGTCTTCGGAATCCATGGTTTTGACAGAACCCACGGTTCCCACGGGCATGAAGATTGGTGTAGGCACATCGCCATGAGATGTTTTGAGTGTGCCGAGGCGCGCCTCACCATCTTTTTTGTGAAGTGTAAAACTCATTAAAACTACTTCCGTTCGATCAGCTCAATACTGTAGCCATCGGGATCTTTCACAAAGGCAATCACGGTTGTGCCGTGTTTCATGGGGCCAGGTTCACGAGTAATGATCACGCCATCTTCGCGGAGCTTATCGCAAACGGAATAAATGTCTTCCACGCCGAGAGCAAAGTGACCAAAGCCATTGCCAATATCATAGGAATCCGTTTCCCAGTTGTGGGTGAGTTCGATGACGGTATTATCGGCTTCATCGCCATAACCAATGAAGGCGAGGGTGAATTTACCGCCGGGGTAATCTTTTTGGCGGATGAGTTTCATACCGAAGTTTTCTGTGTAAAATTTGATTGATTTTTCAAGATTGCCGACGCGAATCATAGTGTGAAGGAATTTCATTTCGAAGGGACCTAATTAATTATTTTATTTCGCCCACTTTACTCGCAAGAGGCGCATCTTCAAGAATCCCAATGTTTATTAATCTGGCAAGTCTAGCGTTTGGCGAAAAAAATGTGCATAGAAAGCTACAAAGCATAGAGTCCTATGCCGTGCCCTCGGCACTCATTTATATTTCTTCGTATGTGCAACCTAGCACTGCGTACTAGGCTAGTTTATGTCGTGCTTTCAGCACTCTTGAACAATGAATGCTGAAGGCATGGTATAAAATAGCCCAAAGGCGTGAGCCTTGGGTAGAGGATGTCTCATCATTATGAATGCTGAAGATAGTATGAGAAGGCAGCCCTCGGCAAAGTCCACTTGCTAGCAGACCTTGCCTGACGTTAATTAAGTTACCACAACAAACTAACGGAGAGCTACCATGTCTAAAATTACTATCGCTGTTCCTGAAATCACAATCGGAATTGATCTTGGGAACAAAAAACACGACCTTTGTGTTCTTAATTCAATGGGAGAAGTTGTCGAACAAATACAAATTGATAATCATATCGAAGCTTTACATGAGTATTTTGAACAATATAAGAATCGTTCAAGTATTCGAATAGCTTTGGAAGTAGGCGCTTGTTCAATGTGGGTTTCTTCGATTCTCAAGGAAATGGGCTTTAAGGTTATTGTCGCCAATGCACGAAAACTGCGGATGATTTGGGGGGACACAAATAAATGTGATGAAAAAGATGCAGAGAAAATAGCTCGTGTAGCTCGAATGGATCCTAAACTTTTACATGGCATTGAGCACCGAAGCCTATCTGCTCAAAAAATGTTATCAGTAATTCGTGTACGTGAGCATTTTATTGGGGCTCGCACGAGGTGTATAAATTGTGTACGTGGCATACTAAAGAGCTTTGGTGTAACAGATTTACCCAGTTGTGCATCAAATCGTTTTGGTGAACGAATGCTTGCACATATTCCTGATGACTTGATATCGACTTTAGGAGAACTCTTGGAAGAATCTAAAGATTTAACAAACCGTATTGAGGGATTGGATGATCGGATTTATATGCTTAGTGAAGAGTCATGCCCTGAAGCTATAAAACTTCAGGAACTACCAGGTGTCGGTCCAGTTACGGCCTTAACTTATGTATTAACTATTGATGACCCTAAACGCTTTCAAAAGAGTAGAGATATTGGAGCTTTTCTTGGGTTAACTCCCAAAAGAGATCAATCGGGAGAGATCGACAAACAATTAAGCATCACAAAGCAAGGAGATCGTTATTTAAGGGCTTTATTAGTTGGTTCTGCTCAGTTTATTTTAAGTGACCGTTCACCTGCTTCTGATCTTAAAAATTATGGTCGTAGGATTGCTAGATGCACTCCGACAGTTCATTCAAGAGGCTCATAAATAATAGCTTTAAAATGTATTTATTTGTAAAAAATTCCGCCTAAAATGCTATATTGTAGTTTTTTACAAAAACAAATAGCAGGCGGAATTCATCATGAACGATACTCTTTTTTCCGAATATTTCATCGGGGAACTACAACAAACGGCAGGAATTTTAAGCGGTCCGCTGAAGATTGCGGGGGAAATCATACTTCTTCCTGAATTTGAAGGGATCCGAAAAGCGATTGAGAGTGATCAATTCCAGTTGAGTATGGATAGGGCCGCTACTAAAAATCGCGAATTTAAAAATGGCAATACCAAAAAGCATCCACCAGCGGAATTAGTGGTTGCCTTGTTCATAGCCCGTCACTTTTATAATAATTGTTACGGGGAACGCGGCTATAGCATGTTATGTGAGAACAGTTCATTACATCAATTTATCGGGCGCCTAGGCATCGGGAAGTTCCCTTCACGCAATACGATTCATGAACAGATTTCTGCACTTTCTGAACATACCCTTACACTTTTTCATCAAGCTATTTTGAACTGTGTCAAAGCATGTGACTTAGATGATTTCTCAGCAGTAATCATTGATTCCACAGCCATCAAAGCCGATTCGTCCTGGCCGGTTGATAGTGCATTACTGAAGAACCTTAGTTGTAAAGTTATGAAAAATATTCAGAAAGTACATGATAAGCTCCCTTGCCTTGAACGTAGAGGAATCCCTCTCAAACGTCTACAGAATTACTGTGATGATATGAGTAAATTGGATTTTGTGATTTCGATGTTTAAAGGGAAGAAAGGAGCCAAGAAAATGAGGTATAAGTCTTATACACAAGAACTTTTGCCGAGGTGTCGAAAATTTATAACACGCCTGGAAAAGGTTCTACCTAAAATCAAACAGCACTGTAGCAGTATAAAGTCCTCGATGCTTGATGAAGATTTTTCTCGCTTTATTGATAAAGTTTTGATGGTTGAGCACCGCTTTAAGATGGCTCCTGAGGACTACGATGCCAAGACGGCAAGAAAAATTTACAGTATGAGTGATGACGACGCTGCCTTTATCAAAAAAGGCGGTCGTGAAACAGTTTTTGGTTATCGTCCAAACTTTGCTTTTAGTGCCAATGGTTTTCTGACTTCTTTCATTTTGGAATCTGGAAATACCAGTGACAGTAAAGTCTTTGCAGATTGCCTTGTGGAAAATAAAAAAATGACTGGAGAATCCGCTATGATGGTCAGTGTTGATGATGGATATAGCTCTGCAACGAATTTGGATTACGCCATAGAACAGGGAGTGGAATTAGTCAGTATCAGCGGTTCAAAGGGCAAGAAGCTTCTGGGAGAAGAAATTTATGAAAGTGAAAACTATCAGCTGGCGAGAAACATCCGCTCAATCTCTGAAGCGGGGATTTCAAAGATGAAGAACTATCACAATCTTGAGAGGTTTACCGTTTGTGGCTTAAAGAGAGTTCGACAGGAAACGCTCATAAGCACTATAGGGTTCAACTTGGAGAGACTCTACCAGTTATTATCTCAAATCGAACTTCAAGTTGCTGCGTAGAATGTCGGAGTGCATCTTGCTAGTAGTGGAGGACGAATTGCCAAGAAAAAGGCTGTTGTTGCCATCGCGAGGAAACTTGCGATATTAATGCATCACTTATGGGTCAGTGGGGGAGATTATATTCCATTACACAAACAAGCTTTAAGAAAAGCTTCTTAATTATCCACCAATCCAGCCAACCTCCCCTCCATTTATTTTGAACCAAATTAAGGAATGAATTTAAAAAGAAAAGAGTTTAACAAATGTCTTATTCGATGACTGCGGGCCATGCCTAGAACAATAACCGATGACTGCGGGCCATGCCTAGAACAATAACCACGCCAAGGTTGTAATAAAATAGTTCGTCCTAAAGATAGCAGCATCAGATAGGATACAATCATGCACCGGACTTGGCGGTCCATAAAATGAGTGCGAATGGAAGCAAGACAAAATTTTATCGACACTTGAAAACTGATTTTCTCAATTATCTGAATAATATAACTTTAATGTAAACCGTAACTTGTAATCGCCTTCTCATGGAAGGCATGGTGCATATTTCTCGTCTTGTTTGTCTTAGGGCTTTGCCCTAAGCTATTTAAAGTTTAATGGTTTCACCATAATTTACCTATGCTGTAAATGTATATAAGTCCTTAACTAGGTAATCATGATAATTTATATTTTAAAGCTTATAATTTATTGAGACTGTATAGAAGTTTATGTAGTTATCGTAATCACCACTTAAAGTGTTGCCACCATTAATTCCATTTGTTTGGTTGATATTTGGTGAACCTAAATCGACATGTTCAAAAGCAAAACCGATAGTCATTTTATCAGAATATTGGTACTCTGTACCAATACCATAGCGGTGAATATTTCCCGTTGGTAAATCTGCCGTACGAGTTGCTGTGTCCGTCATCGCTGAATCGTAATGATAACCACACATAAGTAACCACTCTGGGTTGAGTTGATATTCAAAGGCAATACCCGCGCCCCAAGTATCATCAAGTTCTTTGTCGACTCCCAAGCGATTGCCATTTATATCGGTGGGCATCTTACCAAAATCTGACCATTCCTGCCAATTGGCGGCGCCCAAAACAGCTAGATCTTCATTTAATTGATGCCTCACACCAAACATAACTTGCTGAGGTGTGTTCACTTCTACATCTACATCAGGAGAAAAACTGGGTATAAAACCAGTTGCTTTTGCGGTATCTTCAAAATCATGTTCAATTTTCGAGCGATAAGTCAAACCAAAGCGCGTGTCTTCACTGGGCTCATACATTAGTGAGACAACTGTCCCTACAGCCAAGTCATCATCTTCGACTTCTAATGTCCCATCACCCGGACCAAGAGTGTTTACTTTTAACTCTATATCCATGGTTGCATAATCTAGAACTAAACCAAAACCAACTGACCACTCATCATTGATGCGAAAAGCTAAACTAGGAGTTAAATTGATACTTTGTAAAGTAATTTCTTGAATTTGATAACGTCCAGCCCAGCCCGTTGGATATTCCAAACCTAAACCAAAATGACTATTCAATGTCAAACCAAACTTCACATCTTCATTAATACTATGAACATAGCCTAAAAAAGGCACGCCAAACTGTCCGCCTGCATTACTAGTATTAGAACCACCGGGAACGGAGTTACCATCATCTTTAAATTCTATACCCAAATCCATAAGGCTTAAACCACCTGTAACATGATCACCTTCTAAGTTGGTCATTGCTGCCAAGTTCAGTGCCGAAGTTGAGGCATCACGATTATGCGTTTGATTTGCTACACCCGCAGAACCTACACTTGAAGCAGTTGAAAACTCAGATAAATCCAAACCACCGGCAAAAGCCGAACTCGCTCCTAGTAACAGGGATGTTGCAATAAATTTCTTTAACATGATCACTCTCCAAAAATTTAAAAAATATTTTCTAAGCTAGAAGCTTAAACTGCATTAAACAAGATTTATCGGACTTATGAAAAGAAAAATTAACTCTTTTTTGAACAGACTTATGGCTCAAATTGAAGCAGGTAAATTTTAAAGTGCCTTAGCGTCAATAATTAAGAATTGATGACATTCAAAATCACAAGGCTTACTAAGTAAGATGTCTGAAGTCTTTTGCGATCGCGTTTGAGTCATGGTCTCACCAAAGTAGCGCTTATAAAACTGACAAAAGTGGGCCACATGTAAATTATGGAATTTGGAGAGAACACTTGATAAATCACCGCTTTTTGCACTCAAGATTTCACACCTCACCTGTAAAAGACATTTTCATTCCATTAATAAGAGATGAGACTAAAAATTTTAAAGCGCTGAGCTTTTTCTAAGTGAGTTCTGCGCAAATTGAATATGATAAGAATCTTGTATTCCCCCACTTAATGACATAAACTAAAAGTTATTTTATTGGAAAAACTATAAGGAGTGTCCTTTGAAAAAATATTTATGTCTCTTGAGTCTTTTAAGTCTAGGCTCAGTTTACGCTAATGAAGCTGATAAAGACTTAGCAAAAGAATCGCAGAACCCAATTGGTAAGTTAATTAGTGTGCCTTTTGAACTTAACGCTATCCCAGATAACGGCACTGAAGATGGCGATATTTACACGCTCAATGTGAAACCCGTTTATCCGGTAGCTCTCGATGAAGATCTCACCCTCATTAACCGCTTAACCATCCCTTTTTCTTATCAAAAAAGTCTTTTTCCTGGACAAGGATCTGACCAAGGTTTAGGTAACATCACCTACCAAGCCTTCTTTGCTCCTAAAACGGATAGCGGTGTTCTCTGGGGTGTCGACCCTGCCCTATTATTTCCCACTTACAGTAACGATCGATTTGCGATGATGCTTGGGCTGCGGGTGCGGCGGCTGTAGTCCTCGCTAAACCAGGAAACTGGCTTTTTGGTGGCCTCGTTCAACATTTACAGGATTATGCGGGTGATGATACGTTTAGTCAGTCTAGTTTTCAGTACTTCATCAACTACAACTTCGAAGAATTTTACTTAACCTCTACACCCACTATGGTCTATGACTGGAATGCCGATAGTGATAATGCGGCGACTATCCCCGTAG
>NZ_ABCK01000027.1 GCF_000170755.1 Lentisphaera araneosa HTCC2155 | reverse complement strand
CGAATAATGCTCGCCACCTACGTATTACCGCGGCTGCTGGCACGTAGTTAGCCGTGGCTTCCTCTGGGGGTACCATCATCGTTTTTCCCCCCTGACAGATCTTTACAACCCGAAGGCCGTCTTCGATCACGCGGCATTGCTCCGTCACGCTTTCGCGCATTGCGGAAGATTCTCGACTGCAGCCTCCCGCAGGAGTCTGGGCAGTGTCTCAGTCCCAGTGTGGGTGATCGTCCTCTCAGACCACCTAGCCGTCATAGCCTTGGTAAGCCGTTACCTTACCAACTAGCATAATGGCACGCGAACTCATCCCTAAGCGTAACCTTTAAATATCAAAACATGCGTCTTGATAGTCACATCCGGTATTAGCAGTCGTTTCCAACTGTTGTTCCAAACTTAGGGGCAGATTATTCACGCGTTACTCACCCTTTCGCCACTTTCCATTCACCGAAGTGAATTTCTCGTTCAACTTGCATGCCTAATCCATGCCGCCAGCATTCATTCTGAGCCAGGATCAAACTCTCCAATCAATTGATTGTGTTTGTATCCGACTTAATTACTTATATTTTTATATTGAGTTTTCTCTCGAAAAAATTAACTCTTAAATCATCTAAATGATTTAGGAGCCCGTTACTATCATATAATTCAACTATCAAACATCTTCTTTTTCTTACTCGATTAGCGCGCTTTCGGCTTCGTTTTGTTCTCGCCGTTTCTGACGAGGCCCTTAGGTTATCGCCAGTTCTTTTTTCCGCAACCCGCTTTTTAATCTTTTCTTGACTTTTTCTTAAAAAACTTAACATCACAATTGTCCCCATTTAGACATAAACCTTTTAAATCAATCACTTAGAGCTTTTTGATGCTAAGTGATCTTTTTCTAAGAAAAGTCATTTTAGCCCAAACTAAGCTCACAACTCCACACAAATAGAGTTCCGCCCCACTTAAATAAAGTGATTTTCTCCTTTATATATGAGACTAAAATGATTGAATTAGAATCTAACTTAGTTAATCTAAGAATAATATTATTACACAGGACACATAACACGATGCAAAAATACGGACTAATCGGCTGGCCGGTTAATCACTCACTCTCACCGAGTATTCATAATCCGGCCTTTAAAGAAACAAAGTTAGATGCTCATTACAATCTAGTTGAATGCCCACCTGAAAAGATTTCCTCTATCATTGAAGATTTGAAAGCTCAGTCCTATAAAGGCTGGAATTGCACTGTTCCTTTAAAAGCAGATATAATCCCTTTATTAGATTGGGTGGACGAGGAAGCTATGGCTTGTCAGAGTGTCAATACAGTAGTTGTCCACGAAAACGGTGAACTTCACGGCTATAGTACAGATGGCTACGGAATCGAGACAGCTATCCAAGAAGAGTTTGGTGTCGACCTTAAAGGCAAAAGAGTTTTATTTATCGGTGCAGGAGGAGCGGCTCGAGCAGCTGCTGCGAGAATCGCAAAATCTGGTGCAGCGGCCATTACAGTTATCAATAGAAGTGAAGCTAATGCGCAACTTTTACTAGATACGGCATCGGTCATGAACCCCAAATGTGAGACCAAATTTATCGCTTCTGCAGACCTTTCTTCCTATCATTATATATGCAAAGAACATGACATCATGATTCAATGCACAAGCCTTGGCCTAAAAGATGGTGATCCCTCCCCCTTCCCCAGCAACTTGCTTGTCCCCTCTATATTAGTTATGGATATGATTTATAAAGAGACACCCTTTCAAGTTGCAGCTAAAAAAGCCGGGTGTAAAACAGCTGGTGGCTTAGGTATGCTTTTACACCAAGGAGTGAAATCTTGGGAAATGTGGACTCAGCAAGAAGCCCCCGTTGAACTCATGCGCGAAAGCCTAACTTCGGCAGCCTATCCACATGATTGAGCAACAACTCACCAACCTCTTCTACGATCACTTCTTTTTTGTAGGAGCATTTTTCACCTTTGTTGTAGGTTGCTGTGTCGGCAGCTTCCTTAATGTTGTTATATGGCGGCTACCGTTGGGTATGAGTTTGAGTGTTCCTGGCTCACACTGCCCCATGTGTAAAACAGAAATTAAACTCTACGACAATGTCCCTATCCTAGGTTGGCTCGTACTTAAAGGTAAATGTCGAGCTTGTAAGGTTTCAATTTCACCTCGCTACCTCGTCATCGAAGCCGTCACTGGTTTGATGTGGCTCGCCGTCATGTATGCAGGTCGCCACTACGACCTTCCTCTGAGCCAAACCTTACTCGCTCTCATTGCGACTTCCATATTAGTAGCAGCTAGTTTGACTGACATTGAAACACGCACCATCCCCATTCAACTCGTTTATTTTGGTTTAGCAACGGCTTTCATCCTGGCCTTAGCCTTTCCTGAAAGCCAACTTTTGGGTCACGATCATAAATTATTTGAAACTCAACCTGTTTATTCCGCCCTAAATGGCTTCAATCCTAGGTTGCGCTCTTTATTTCACTGCCTATTCAATGTCAGCATTGCCTATAGCTTTATGTTTCTCTGTGCAAAACTGGGGCGTAAAGTTTTTGGCTCTCATACCATTGAATGTGACCCACCCGTACAAGTCCGCCTTCGAAAAGATAATTGCCAAGCTGAAGATGATGAAGCTCTGGCTTGGACAGAGATCCTTAGTGAGAAAGATGAAAAAATTCGCTTTTTCACCTGCGAAAATCAAGTTGTCGAAGTCAATAGAAAAGGCTTTGCCACAAAAGATGGCTTAGATTACAAAATTGATGAAGAACAAAAAATCTTTATTAATAAACTGACTTTCCCAAGTGCTGTCATTGGAGGCGGTGATTTAAGCCTCATTACTTTATGTGCCGCCTTCGTGGGAATCCAAGGTGCTTTAGTTTCCTTAGGGTTTGCGAGTTTATTTGGCATGATCTACCTCATGATCAGTAAAAAGGAAGCTAAGATGACTCAACGTGCCATCCCCTTTGCTCCCTTCATCGCCATTTTCGTTTGGTCATGGTTCTTGCTTTGGCCCTTTTATATCGAACAAATTAGAATTCTTGTAAAAGCCCTGCGAACATGAAACTCATCGCTATTCCCGGCTGGGCTTGTGACAAGCAATACTTTAATTTTTTAGAAAATGTCAAATGTTTTGATTGGGGATTTTATTCCTCTGACAACACTGATCCAAAAGTTTTTTTAGCAGGTGAAATGAATGAAGACTTCATTTTCCTAGCTTACTCAATGGGTAGTCTTTACCTCGATGAAGTTTTGTCGTCAAAGTTCTGCAAAGGGGCCATCGTCTTAAGCGGCTTCACTTCTTTTTGTGGTCAAGATAACAAAGATAGTAAACTCGTCGAGAAAGTCTCACAAATGGGCTCAGCCTTAATTGCGAACCCCGCAAAACTTATCGAAAGCTTTCAAACTTTAGCTGGGAGCTCTTTTCGTAAGAATGAGTACTATAATAAAGAGATCTTATTAAAAGGACTCGATATCCTAAAAACGAAAAGAACTCAAGTGGATTCTTGTAAAAAACCCATGCTTTTACTTAGAGGACAAAAAGACCGCATTCTTTACCCAAAAGTTGCTTTGCAGCTCTCTAGACGCTTCCCAAATGCTGAACAACATTGCTTCATTGGAGAAAAGCATGATTTAAGTCAATCAACAGAAGCTCAAGAGACGATTAAAAAATTTCTAGAGGTGAATAATGTCTAGAGGTCACTTTAACAATCACGCTGCAGATTATGATCAGTACGCACACATACAAAGACGTATCGCCAACACTCTCATCCAAGAAATCCCCAAAGAAACAGCACCTAAACGCATTTTGGAAATCGGGGCCGGCACAGCTTATATAAGCCAGCAACTCATGGGAATCTTTCCCTATAGCGAATTCTACATATGTGACCCTGCTCTTCAAATGATTGAAGTAGCAAAAGAAAAACTTGGAAATAAAGCTCAATATCAAATCTGTGAACTCCCTAATGATGATCAAGGTTTTGATTTAATTATTACTAGCATGGCTATTCAATGGGTTCCTGACTGGAATCTTTGGATGCAAAAAGTGGCGGAACTCGCAAATCCAAATGCGACCCTACTCATTGCGACCCCCACAATGGGAACACTAAGTTTTTTACCTAAAGCCTTCGAGGCAGCCGAAATGGATTATAAAGGCTTAAATTATCGCGATGCAAAATCATTAAGAACTTCTGCTGAGCACTATTTTAATAAAGTTAACAAGTTCACGCTCCCTTTTTCTGAAAGTTTTGAATCATCTATCGACTTTTTCAAGAAGATTCACCGCATTGGTGCCAACGTCGAAGAAGAACAATTAAATCCTGGACAACTGAGGAAACTTATCAAAGAGTGCGAAAAACTTAAAAGAGACAATATATTAGAAGCTCGATATGAGGTAACTTTTCTACAAGCGCATAAGTCATGATAAAAACATTAAAAAACATCCACGACAAAATCTTTTCAGGCATCTGGGAAGCTGACGTTGAAGATCTAAAATACCCACAAAAAGTTAAGATCATTGCTTTGAGGAGCCTCAAAGTCCTCATTAATGACTTTAACAAAAACAACCTTCCTCTACAAGCTTCTGCATTGACCAACATTACCGTATTATCAATGCTCCCAACTTTAGCTTTTGTTTTTGCCTTCTCCAAAGCCATGGGCTTGGCTGATATGATTAAGGATCAACAAGAATTTTTCTTTGGTGAGCTTCCCGAACAAATTCGAGATATCCTGCTTCAAGTTTTCACACTTATTGACCAAGCCAACTTAAAGGCTGTAGGGCTTGTGGGTATCGCCATCTCAATGTTCACTGCCATTAGTATGATGAGTAAAATTGAACACTCATTTAATATGATTTGGGGAATTAAAAAGAATCGTGATTTAATGACCAAGGTTAAAGAGTACCTCTTTATCTTTGTCACGCTCCCCCCCATTCTCATCGCAACCGCTTCGGCTAATGCCTTCCTCTCTAGTAATAAGGTTCAAGAGTACCTCACGACTAATCTCTTTTTAGGCGAGGGCATTTTTGAATTTTATAGCCTTTTGGTAAAAATCATCAGTCCGCTCATTATTGCTTTTGGTTTCACATTTCTCTATCGCTTCCTACCCAATACCAAAGTTAATTTTCGACCTGCCTTCATTGCTAGCTTTTTAGTCACCATTGGTTGGTCACTCACGCAATATATCTATGTAAACCTACAAATCGGGGTTTCTTCCTATCCTCTCTATGGGACTTTTGCTGTTATCCCATTTTTCTTGGTGTGGTTATTTATTGCTTGGTTAATCATCCTTCTTGGAGCACAACTTTGTTTCGCCTTACAAAATCATGCCACCTATGAAGAGGAAGATGAATCCTCTCTATTAAAAGGCGAAGATCTTTTTAACGCTGCAATTGTTATCTCTATTTCTATATCTAGGAAATTCTTAACTGGTGATGCTTGGGAGGCTCATATCCGCCTACAAGAATTGCGCGTCCCTGTTTTGCTTGGTCACAAAATCCTTACTCAATTGACTGATGCCGGAATTATTACACCTGTGGGACCACGAAACGAAATTTATAAGGCAAGCCGTGACCTTCACAACATTACTCTCCTCGACATTCATAATGCCGTAATGGGAAGTGGAGAGAAGAATTTTAGCTTAAATAGCGATTCTGAATTAGGCATTAAAGAAAAAAACATCAATTTTGAAACCTACCAGAGTAAACTAAGCGAAACCAATATATACAGCCTGCTAAAACCAAACAATGATTAACTATCACCCCGTTTATTTTGAATCCATTGATTCAACCAACGAAGAAGCCAAACGCAACATCAGTAAATATCCTCATGGGGCGGTGCTTTACACAAATACCCAGACTGCTGGCAAAGGACGTTTAGGAAGAACTTGGACTTCACCCCCGGACAAAAATATTTACATGAGTTTAGTCATCAAAAATGACAAACTTCATCCAGATAGTGTTAATACCTATGTTCAAATTGCATCATTAGCCATCTATGAATGCTTAAAAAAACACGCGATTCATCATCTTCGAATCAAGTGGCCCAACGACTTATTAGTGGGGGAGGCAAAAATAGCTGGGATCTTATGTGAAGGAATTTTCGAACAAAATAAAATGACATCGCTCATCATTGGCTCCGGTATTAATGTCAATATGACTTTTGGTGATCTGAAAAACTTAGGTCGGCCTGCTACTTCTTTGCTTCTAGAAACTTCTACTCCATGGAATCGCGATAGCTTAAAGGATGAAATCCTCGATCAATTCCAAAAGCTCTATCAAATCTATCAAGACAATCCTGAAAAAATCAGCGAAGCTTGGATGCTAGCCGCTCAACTTGAAGGTAAAACTGTACTTTTCACAAATGACAAACAAGACTCCTATCTTGGTGAAGTCCATGGTTTTAAGCCAGATGGTTCCATCATGATTCGGACAAATGGAACTATTTTAATCTTTCATACAGGTGAACTCACAATAAAAAATTAAACTTTTCGTTAAAGGTATGTAAGAACATCTAAGTTGATTACGTAAACTCATGTAACATTAAAATATATATTTGCTATTTTACGAACCAAGATTATACTTAACGAAAATTTAACATTATCTGGAGCTCATTTATGTCTAAGAGAAAAACAATTGCCAACCTGCCTGTTCTTCCTGAAAAGAAAGATCAAAGACGCCTCACATTACTTGGAATACTTCTCGTTTTAGTTGTTCAATTTTCACTCATTTCCTGGAATACCCAGAAACTTGAAGAACAATCCGTTAAGTACTCAAATGAAAATATTATTGGTGAATGGGTCAATGATGGCAAGGTTTTTAAATCATTTTCATTTCATGCAGATGGAACTTGCGAAACGGCTAATTTTGACCTTCCCTTTGAAAAAGTTAATGATAATGAATACCTGCTCTACTCTTTCGATATGAGACCTATTTATAGTGTGAAATACATCGATTGGAAAAATATTGAGGTGCAATCAAAAATCACCGAGAAGAACATTTCTACTTATACCAGAAAACTCTAAGTAAAGGTCTCACCCTCTTTCTGACTTAAGGCGTAGAATCATCTACGCCTTTTTTATGTGCTGATAATTCGTCATATCTGAAAGTATTATTTGATAATCGCACTAGACTTAAGAAAAATGGATATACTACGATTCTGTATCCCAAATTTCCCTTAAATAATTCTTCCGCATGAAGGAATCGACCAAGCATGCTTTTTTCGGAAACAACTTAGGATCACTATGTCTTTCGAAAATCTTGGTTTAAGAACCGAAATCCTCACTGGAATTAAATTCCAAGGCTACACTCAGCCGACCCCTATACAAGAACAAGCTATCCCCATCATCCTTAAAGGCGGAGATATCTTAGCCGGTGCACAAACCGGTACAGGTAAAACAGCAGCTTTCACCCTACCTATCCTCCACCTTTTAAGCACAGCAGATAATCGTGGCGGCCACCGTCCTCGCGCTTTAGTCCTCACTCCTACACGTGAGCTAGCGGCGCAAGTTGGCGAAAGTGTAGAGCTCTATGGTAAAGGTCTCGATATTAGATCGACCGTTATCTTTGGCGGTGTTGGCATCAATCCTCAAAAGCAGAAATTGCGCAAAGGTGTTGATATCGTTGTGGGAACGCCAGGACGCCTCCTCGACCTCGCAGGACAAAAAGCCTTAGACTTATCTCGAATTGAATACCTTATCTTAGATGAAGCCGACCGCATGCTCGACATGGGCTTTATCCACGATATCAAAAAAATCATTAAGCTCGTCCCAGAGAAACGACAAACCCTTTTCTTTTCAGCGACTTATTCAAAAGATATTAAAGCACTTTCTGAAAGTATTTTGAGAAACCCCAGCTTAGTGGAAGTTGCCAGACAAAATACATCAGCTGAAACCGTCGATCAAAGTGTTTATCACGTTGGTAAAAACAAAAAGAGAAACTTACTCTCCTCACTCATTCGCGATGGCGAATGGAACCAAGTCCTCGTTTTCACCCGCACAAAACATGGCGCCAACAAATTGACAAATATGCTTATTGCCGATGGCATTACTGCCGCTGCAATCCATGGTAACAAAAGTCAAAATGCTCGTACTCGTGCTCTTGCTGATTTTAAAGCGATCAAAGTTCGTGTTCTCGTGGCTACCGATATTGCTGCCCGTGGCATTGACATCGATCGTTTACCTCATGTAGTTAACTACGAACTTCCCGAAATTGCAGAAGATTACGTTCACCGTATTGGCCGTACAGGTCGTGCCGGCTGCTCGGGCGAAGCTATCTCTTTAGTGGCTAAAGAAGAAGCCAGCCTTCTCTTTGCCATCGAAAAACTCATTAACAAGAAAGTTAATGTAAAAGAAATCCCGGGTATTACAGAAAAAGCACCTAGCCAAAGTCAGGCTAGAGAAGCTGAAAAAGAACTTAAGAAGCGCCGTAATGACAATCGTCAAAACCGTTCTCAACAGCGTAAACCTGGTTCTGGTGGTCCTAAGAAAAAAGATTTTAGCAAAGACAAAAAACATAAGCCTAGACGTCGTCCTAGAAAGCAAAACCCCGATAAATAATCCCGCTTTCTCGCAAGGATTTCAACTGTCATAATTTATCATAAATAAGCTTTGAAAAAAGGCGTCTTTGCAGTTTATTAGTCGCCTTGAAACTTATCATTATAAACCACAAGGATTTCTCATGTACGTAGGTCGTATTGTTTCCGTTGCAAAAACTAAAGATGGCAAGCTTTGTGCCATGTATCGCGTTTCTTCTAACTCATTCCCAAATCGTCACGCTGTCGAAGTGGAGCGCGGTATTGCTATTGTTCCTAAGCCCGGCCACGAAGACGACATCATGAAGAATCCTTACATTGCCTACAACTGCTTGCGCATCAGCCAAGATGGTCAATATGCCATTGCAACAAATGGTTCACACACTGACCCAATCACTGAAAAAATCGATGCGGGAATGAATATGCGCGACGCTCTCGTGAGCGGTCTTTTCGGTATGGATTATGAGCACGATCACCTCGGCACTCCGCGTATCGCTTCAGTTATCAACATCAAAACTGGTGAAGCTGCACTCGGTACTGTTCGCGAAGACGCTCTTCACGTAACTCGTATCAAACTCGAACCTGGCCAAGCTTTCTACGTTGCTACATACAATCACAACACTCCGAGCGTTCATCTCAAAGACGCAGACTTCCACGTTGAATCAGCTGACGAAGCCTGTGACTACATCTTAGGCAAAGGTGTTTTTGCCGACCTAGAGAAGCCAATTTCCGCTGTATGTGCAATTGCTGATGGCGATAAATTCCAGGTTGCTTTCAAGGATAAATAAGCATGATACGCTTGGAATTTACCGGTCGTTGTACGGCTGACTTTGACCCACTCTTTGAGCGCAACGCTTTTCCAGAAGACATTGCCGCTAGCGTTAATGAGATCCTTTGCGATATTCGCAAACGCGGTGATCATGCTATCTGTGATTACGCTAAGAAATTTGATGGTGTAGAACTTACTGCGGGTCAATTCCAAGTGAGCCAAGAAGAACTTGATGCGGCCGACGCAAAAGTTGATCAAGACGTTAAAGACGCCATAGATCTTGCTGCGGCTAATATCATTGATTTTTCGAGTCAAAAGCTTCCCGAAGCTTGGGGCTACTCTCCTCGTGAAGGGGTTCAACTTGGTGAAAAGTACGCCCCACTCTCTCGTATTGCCTGTTATGTTCCCGGCGGTACGGCTCCACTCGTTTCGACCGTGCTTCATACTGCGGCAATCGCAAAAGCGGCTGGCGTACCAGAGATCGTTATCACAACACCTCCACAAAAAGATGGCTCAGTTAACCCCGCTATTCTCTACGCAGCCAAAAAAGCAGGTGCTACTGAAGTCTTAAAACTCGGTGGTGTTTATGCTATTGGTGCCCTCGCCTATGGAACGGAGAGTATTAAACGTGCTCGCAAAATTTGCGGACCTGGCAATGCTTATGTAACAGCAGCCAAACGTCAAGTTTATGGCTACTGTTCACTCGACTTAGTCGCAGGTCCTTCAGAAGTCATGGTCATTGCCGACAAGACGGCTCCAGCAAAATTTATTGCTGCTGACCTTCTTTCTCAAGCTGAACATGGTTCAGGTTACGAGCAAGCAGTGATGGTCACTGATTGTGCAGAACTTATCGACGAAGTCGAAAAAGAACTCCTCGAACAAAAAGAACTCCTTGGTCGAGTAGAATGCGTCGACAAAGTTTTAGATAATGGAATTTTCTTCATTAAAGTCAATGATATGGAAGCTGCTGCAGAAGTCGCTGATCTCTATGCTCCCGAACATTTAGAAATCATTACCGAAAATGCCGATGAAGTCGCTGCACAAATCTCTAATGCTGGTGCCATTTTCCTCGGACCTTGGACTCCAGAGCCCGTAGGTGATTTTGTTGCAGGCCCAAGCCACGTACTTCCTACTGGCGGTGCTGGCCACCACTTCTCTGGTTTAACTGTGGATCAATTCTTCCGCAGAACGAGCCTCATTAAGTATAGCAAAGAAGCTCTACAAAAAGAAGTCGGTGCAGTAGCGGCCATGGCAAAGGCTGAAGGCCTTGACGCCCACGGACGCAGTGGAACCATCCGCTTCGAATAAGTTCAAGTTAAATAAGATCTTAAAAGAGCCTCGAATTCACTTCGAGGCTCTTTTTGTTTACAACTGCTTGCTATTAATCTGTATAATCTTAGTACACTTCAAAGAATTTATTAAAAAATATTTTCACATACACATTTTACATAGTCAAAAAAAAAACGAAGATCAATGATCTTCGCCCTTTTGGGAATCTTGCTAGTTCAGCTTAGAATTTGTATTCGAAACCTGCGTAGAAGAGACGTGGTGCGCCCGCACGGATGTCCGTTGGGTGGTGAGCTGCTTCATATTCTTCGTCAAAAATATTGTAGACGTTGAAGAGAACGCGAGCATTTTTATCAATACTATAATAAGCTGACCAGTCAACAATAATATGTGCATCAGTTTTTGTGTTATTTTCTGCTGTAGTGAACATCTCATCTACATAAGTAGCATTCACATCAGTTCCCCATTTTCCAAAATGAGCACCCGTACCTATACTGTACTGAAACTCAGGAATATAAGGAGTCTCTGA
Organism: Lentisphaera araneosa HTCC2155; assembly: GCF_000170755.1. Lineage (NCBI taxonomy): Bacteria > Pseudomonadati > Lentisphaerota > Lentisphaeria > Lentisphaerales > Lentisphaeraceae > Lentisphaera > Lentisphaera araneosa. The sequence continues at coordinate 53,986 of NZ_ABCK01000027.1, read as the reverse complement.
ACCATCTTTGGCGCCAAAGTAAAACGATCCATCATTAGCAGGATCAGACGTATCTATATCATCTGCAATATCTGTAATTTCAGATTGCGTCCAAGTAAAGGCAAATGTCCAAGGGTTTGAAAAACCCCAGTTATTAATCTTACCTGCATCTGCATAAGTGTATAGCTCAAGACCATAAGATTCCGCATCTCCTAAAGTACGACTAAACTCAGTTCCCGACGCTTGAGATTCTGGATCATAAAGATCAGAAATATCATTATAAAAAACAACGGCTTCTGCACCATAGTGGCCACTTTCATTATTATAACGAAGACCTAGTTCATAACTGAGGGATGTTTCGTATTTACCACCTTCAACAGCATCTGGGGGTGCTAATACTGAGAAACCTTTATGCACACCACCAAAGAGTTGGTATTCATTTGTAAAGTCATAAGCAAAGCCAATACCTGGTGCCCAAATATCTACATCTGATGTTTCACCTTTTGAGTTGTAATCATAACTAATGTGCTCAAAGCGAACACCTGGAGTTACTGTCAATTTATCAGTTAGAGACATTTCATCATGCAGAAAGAATGCTATTGACTCTGTATTGTAATCTTTATTACCTGCAGAGCCTTTCACGTCTTCTCTATAACCTGTTACATCATAATTCCCTCCAACATCATAATAGTCATACCAAGAATAATCGTCGTATTTATCACGGTGAATACGAGTACCAACTTTTAAATTATGATCAATTGATCCTGTTTCAAAAGCCCAATCAACTTCTGATTGTAAGCCGACTTGATAGTAATCACGGTTATTATTTTTCAAACGAATTGTCCCTGGTGCTGTACCTCGCAACACATCAGTACCTGGATCACCCTTAATTTTATGCCAATTACGTTTAAAGCGATTATAATAAAGAGTGTTTGTTAAACTAATATCATTAGTTAATTCGATATAGTGTTTTAAGTAGGTACGGACAGCTTCTGTATCCATGTGATCCCACTGGGTACCCCAGTAGCGATCATGAGGATTACTATTAAAATCTTCTTTTTTCAAACCATTGTATGAAAGGTTAGCTTCCATATCAGTATAACCGACTTTCATTTCTAAATACTGGTATTTAGAAGTTTTAGGTTCGAAACGCAATTTGAGCATCGGCTCAATTTGATGATTGATACCCGTATTGCGATCACTGTGCTGAATATCATTAAAGCCGTCATTTTCACGGTAGTAACCTTCAAATAAAAGACTTAATTTACCTGCGTCTAGATCATAGACATCGCCATAATACATGTGGGTTTTGATGTCGTTGTTAGAACCAAAAAGTTGCTTCCAATAAAAAGTTTCACCATCAGTTGGAACTGGAGTTGACACATAGTTAACAACACCACCAGTAGTATGAGGGCCGTGCTGAACAGAAGCAGCACCCTTAATCACTTCAACTGCACTCATACGACCTGTATTTGGTGAGTAATAAGCATCGGGAGCTGAGTAAGGAGCTGGAGCCGCTAAAATACCGTCTTCCATTAAAGTGAGTTTAGCAGAACGATGAGAGTTGATACCACGCATAGAAATATTTGGAAAAAGGCCGTAGCCGTCTTCTTCCCGCACGTTCACACCAGGTACTTGATAAAGTACACGGTTAATATCGGAGTAAGAATGCTTACGAATATCTTCCGTATCAATTCTTTTAGAACTACCTGTAAGAAGGTGACCACCCTCAGGAATAATCTGACCAGTAACGATCACACGTTCTTTTTCAACTGCAGTATTTTCTTCAGTAGTTTCAGTAGCTTTTGTTTCTGGAGCTTTCTTATCGGTATTAGCTTCTGGGGCAGCTTGAGTAGCTTTGGCCTCTTCTGCCATCACACTAGCACTTAAAGCACATGAGAGTGCGAAGTACTTGACGAATTTTTGGAGCATTGCGTTTGTCCTATTTGTTATTACTTTTTGTTATTGAGATTTAATCACAACTTTAGCATCTTGTAATTGATATTCAATCGCAATTAAACTTTATTTTAACATATTTGGTCTTTATTTTATCGAAGTCTTAACAATAGGAATCAATGGAAATAAAAAACACCAAGCCCTAAAGCTTAGTGTTTTAAGAAAATATATCCGTATTAATAGAAAAAAAAGCTCTTCAGACGAAGAGCTTTTTTGATTCTATAAGAGACTTATAATTATTTAAGCTTCATAGCTATTTGAACCGCAAGAGCTAAAAATTCTGTTAATTTTTTCTGTGTAGCATCTTTATTATTGCTTTCAGAAGCGAGGTGGACTTCCTCTAAGACAATCACAGCCTTTTTAGCAAGCTCTTTTTGCTCGCCAGTAAAGTTCTCACCAAAATAGGCAAGCGCTTTTTCAGTAGAGTACGTAATCAAATGGATTTCGTTAAGTTCTGCGGCATCAAATTTTGTTTTGGCCTTCAACTTTACCACTGTTTCGTTAAAAACCTTAACTGCATTATCCAATGAAGTTAAATCAGCTACTTTTAGATGCTGAGTTGGCTTTTTTACCTCTGCCATAGTTGTTGAGCTTTTAGCCGGAGATTCTACTGTTTCAGTAGCAGGAGCTTCAGGAGTTTGACTTGCTTCTTGTTTACAAGACATGACTACACTAAGAATAAGTGCGGAGGCGAATAATTTTTTCATTGACTTTCCCTGTTTTTAGTTTTAACGAGTGATAAATAATGAACTAAAAACAATTAAGATCAAGTGTAATTGACATTACATCTCATTAAGAAACGAACAAACTTCTTTTTTAAAATTCGTATGTGGCGTGAATCCACAGTTTATCAAAGCCCTCGTCAGCATCATCAGTCGTTGTCAAATTTATGTATGCGGCTTCAAGAAGTAGTGACTCACATACCTGGTAAGCAACAACAAAATTAAACTCGTTGAATTTTGCATCGCCATTACCTTCATCTGTATCACTTTCACCATAGACAGACGATAAAGTTAAATCATCATTTACAGCATACTCAGCCTGAACATACCAGGTTTCACTATTAGGGCGATCTGTGTGAGTATCTTCTTCAAAGGGGTCCCAAGGATTGTTGAGCATATTGCCCGCACCAGCACCATCAGCCGCTTCGATATAACCCCCACCAAAACTCAAATCTTCGTATGTTAGAACATTATTGACGTGAAAAATAGAGCCATCTCCATCTGATAGTACGCTTAGCCAATAGTACTCACGGTCAAACGTGATCTACAAAATTTGGCAAAGAAATGGCAATAACCTAAATTGTAATTCCACAAAACAAAAAAGGATATTGCCATGAAAATGTATACTACAAAAACAAAATTTCACTGCGGAATTGATCTTCACAAATCGATGTCTTATATCTGCGTGATGGACAAAGAAGGAAAAATATACGTGCACACAGAGATCAAAAATAATGACTTTCAGTACATGAAGAAAATCCTCTCTCCTTATTGGGATGACCTTACTATTGCCTGCGAAACTACTTACAACTGGTACAAATTATCTGATTTTTGTGAAACAGAGCCCGTTCAATTTGCCCTAGGCCATGCCCTTTATATGGGAGCAATTCATGGAGGTAAAGCAAAGAACGATAAAATAGACAGTAAAAAAATAACAGATTTGTTACGAACTAATCTCCTGCCCAAAGCGTATGCTTGTCCACGTCGGTTTCGTTCTCACCGAGATCTACTACGCCGTCGAATCAAGCTCGTGAGTATTCGCTCAGGTATATCAATTTATCTTAATCTCTTCGAAGACCAAAATAATTTAAAACATAGTTCTGCTGAGCTTCGACGAAATGCAAAGTCATCACTTCAGTTCATGGATCTTCAGACATTCCTACCAGAAGATCATGCTATGGCTCGAAACTATCAACTCAACGCCGATTTACTAAAGATGTTTACTGATCAGTTAAAACAAATAGATAAGGACCTTGTGAAATTCACCCTTGACTCTCAGTTCAAAGAAGATTTTGAAATAGTGAAATCAATGAAAGGTATCGGAGATATTTTAGGTATGACTCTGGTTTATGAAACTCATGATATTCAAAGATTTAAAACTCCAGGTGATTATGCAAGTTACTGTCGCGTTGTTAAATGCAAAAAAGAAAGTGCGGGAAAAAGTTATGGTTATAGTGGGACAAAAATGGGCAACCCTAACTTAAAGTGGGCCTTTGGTGAAATCGCAATGTTAGCAAAATCAGATCCAGTAATGAAATTCTTTGCCGATGAACTCGATCAACGTCACGGTAAACGCAAAGGACGATCCATCTTTATACATAAAATATGCCGAGCTATTTATTTTATGCTTTTACGAAAGAAACCTTTTGATCCTATCGATTTTTTCGGCAGAGAAAAATATGAGCGACTCACAAAAAAAGTTCATTAAATAAATTTAGTACCTCAGTCATGAACCTATTGATTACCCTTGTTCCGTCGAAACAACTTAACTGATTAGGATATGGCTGAGTGTACACTTTACACTCACAGCAATTTACTGATGATGACCCACTCCTCCCCGAGCCCCTAAAACCCTGGACAGTCCAATAGAGAAGGACTGAGCCCTAACACCCAACTGAATGGGACGGCGAGGATATGACCGTTAGGAGTTTCTAAGGCGTTGAGCGCAGCTAAAAGAAAAAGTTGGACTGATCAACACGGTTCCTTTAAAACCGTTGACCTTATATGGATGGCTGGAGGGCTTCACTTTTGTGAAGACTCGTACCCACAAAGTTGAAATCAAGATGGGCACAAAGTAAAGAGCTAATTCTAAGCTTCGTTTTAAGCAAAAATAACAAAAAACGGATACAATAGATTATTGTCTACTTGACAAATATGGCTAAATGGATGGGTAATCAGCAAAACTAGATTTCTCATCAGTTTCAAAATATTGAACTAAGAAGGCATTACTCCATTTATCGCAGAACGCGTATTCATGAAAAACTTCACCACCATAAATATCGTAAGCATCTGGAGCCTGGTAATAAAGCCCTGTAATGGCTAAACCTTCGATACCATTATAAGTGATTTCTGTACCAAATACTCCATCGTCATCATTGAGTTCGTCATAATCAAACATTTCATCCGGATCAAACACAGCACCTTTGTGAACCCATGCCGCTCTAATTAGAAAATCTTCTATTGCCTCTGATTCAACAAAAACACCTTCAAAATAGTCACCGAGCATCAACCAATCCACACCTTGACGTCCAAGAGTGAACTCTGTTTCTTTATAATTATACTTTAAAAATGCTTCAGCTAAAAGCGCTGCATTATTATCGTAATATTCATTATAGTTATCATTATGATCATGGAGCTCGCCATGAGCAAGAGCTGTTAAGCCCAACCGAAAACCTTGCCACTCTCTTGTTTCTAAATGCAAGGCACCGTAAATTGCTGCTAACTCATCACGATCAATATTGTCATCATTAGCATCCATAGTTTGACCGTAAAGGCCAATCGTACCTGATAAGCTGATATATTCTTCTACACCAATAAAACTAGCTAGTTTACTGTCATGTTCATGTTCTTGGCTACCCGACTTTAAATCGGCATCTGCTTTCAACTGATCTCCTAGCTTATGGTCATTGTGTTCATGAGCACTTGAATCGTGTGCACTAAGACTTAAAGATAATAAGGTAGCCAAAAATAAGCCTACTTTTGTTTTGCTTTTCATGTTCAAATTGTGTCTTTAATTATTAAATACGCCTTAAATTAAACACACTTATATTATCTTTCCAATTTGAACTGATAACTCAATTAATGTTTTTTAGCTTTAAATTTAACTATAATTTAACTAGAACTGGTGCTAATAGATATCATACCCTAATTAGAGTGCAGAAACTAAAAGGAATAAGATATGTCTACAAATATTGCCATTAATGGTTTTGGCCGCATGGGCCGTCTCGCTTTCCGTGAAGCTTATGATCGCGGAGAACTCAATATCGTTCACATTAATGAACTCCACGGTGATGCGGAATGCGCAGCTCACCTACTCGAATTCGATTCAGTTCACGGTCGTTGGGATCGTAATATTAGTTTTACAGAAAAAGCTATTGTTATTGATGGCAAAGAAATTACATTTTCTAATGCAGCCTCACCTTCTGAGTGTCAATGGGCAGGGAAAAATATTGATATCGTTCTAGAATGTACAGGAGTTCACAAGTCTGTAGCTAGCCTCCAACCCTATTTTGAAAATGGAGCTCAAAAAGTTGTCGTATCTGCTCCCGTCAAAGAAGAAGGCGCCCTCAACATTGTCTATGGTATAAATGATGAACTCTACGACGGTAGTCAAAATATCATCACCTCTGCCTCGTGCACGACAAATTGCTTAGCTCCCGTAGTGAAAGTAATCAATGAAAAGCTCGGTATCAAGCATGGTTGCATGACAACTATCCACGATATCACCAATACACAAACTATTATTGACGCTCCTCACAAAGACTTGCGACGTGCGCGTGCCTGTGGCGAATCCTTGATTCCAACGACTACTGGATCAGCTACGGCTATCACAGTTATTTATCCAGAACTCAAAGGTAAACTCAATGGCTTAGCGGTACGAGTTCCTTTGCTCAACGGTTCTTTAACGGATTGTGTTTTTGAACTAGAGCGTCCAACGACCAAAGAAGAAGTGAACCAGTTCTTTAAAGAGGCTTCAGAAAGCTATTTGAAAGGCATCTTGGGTTATGAAGAGAAACCACTCGTCTCGGTTGATTACAAAGATGAAAAGCGTTCTTCAGTTATTGATGCACCATCTACCATGGTCATTAATGGAACACAAGTCAAAATTCTCGCTTGGTATGATAACGAAATTGGTTATATCAACCGCATGGTTGACCTCTTGGATAAAGTGGAAAAGTCGCTTTAAAATAAACTCATGAAAAATCTCAAAGACTACGGTATTGTCACAGCCGCTTACTGGAGCTTCATGCTTACAGATGGTGCTTTGCGCATGCTCTGTCTTTTGTATTTTCATAGCAAGGGTTTCACTGCAGTTGAACTGGCATTTATGTTCTTGCTATATGAACTCTGCGGAGTTCTCACCAACCTCTTTGGAGGCTGGTATGCGCAACGCAAAGGTCTACGGCAGAGTTTAATTAGTGGATTAGCTCTGCAGGTTTTTGCGCTTTCCGCACTTTCGCAATTAAGTGATAGCTGGAAACCCGCACTATCCTTAGCTTTTGTCATGGGAGCTCAAGCCTTTGCGGGAATCGCAAAAGACCTCACAAAAATGAGTTCCAAAACAGCGGTAAAATTCCTCGTTTCCGATAGTTCATCAAAGCTCTTTAAATGGACGGCTATTTTGACCGGTTCGAAAAATGCCGTGAAAGGTTTTGGATTTTTCTTTGGAGCCTTCCTCTTACAGAATTGGGGTTTTAGTACTTCGCTCATTATCATGGCTTTAGGCATTGCCCTGATACTCGCTACTGTACTTCTCAAACTTAAAGGTGATTTAGGCCAAGTAAAAAGTAAAGACCGCCTCAAAGACTTCTTTAATCAAGGGCGTGAGATCAACCTTTTAGCTGCTGCTCGAGTCTTTCTTTTTGGTGCTAGAGATATTTGGTTTGTTGTGGCCGTTCCCGTCTTTTTTCACGAATATCTTCATTGGTCCTTCACACAAGTGGGAACTTTTCACGCTGTGTGGGTTATTGCTTATGGTGCCGTACAATCCTCTGCTCCCAAATTACTGAAATCTGCCGACGGCTCAAAAGAGGATAAGAACAAGGCCTTTAAACTCTCGCTCACGCTCTGCATTTCTATGAGCTTAATCATAGCGGGGTCCGCAATATTTGACTATAATTCCTACATCCTCGTAGGTGGACTCATGCTTTTTGGCTTTTTCTTTGCTCTCAACTCTTCCTTTCATTCTTACCTTATTCTTTCATTCTCAAAATCTGATAAAGCCGCAATGAGTGTGGGTTTCTATTATATGGCCAATGCCATAGGTCGTCTCTTTGGCACCCTGCTCTCAGGTATACTCTATCAAGTCGGCGGGCTAATGGCTTGTCTCATTGGTTCTTTAAGCTTCCTGGTAATCACAAGTTTCATCAGCAAAAAACTCAATTCACAAAAATAGTCTTTTACTTTCTTATACACTTTTCTTGCACATAAAACTTATCGGTCTATTGTTGATAATGAATTATCAATATCTTTAGGGTTTAATTATGTTAAAAAAAATAGATGCTGACCTCATTGGCAGTCTCGCTTCAGTTGTATGCCTCATTCATTGCCTTTTTATGCCTTGGGTGATTATGTTTTCCGGTGCTTGGTTGAGCCAGTACTTCACTCACCCACTTTTCCACCACTTAATGCTCGTCGTCGCTTTATTAATTGGCATACCTGTATTTTTACGTTCTTACATAAAGTACAACTCCAAACTCGTTCTCTTCTGTGGACTCATTGGCCTTAGTTTAACGAGTTATGGCACCTTTAAAGAAGAACCCTGCTGCCCACCTCCAACAAATGAAGTCGCCAATGTTATTGAAGAAGATTCTAGTCCTTGCGAAACGTCTTGTAAAGATCAAAGCTGTGCTGAGACCGCTTTACTTAACAGTATAGATACATCGGAAACTAGTGACACCGCTTTCGTAAACAAATCAGAAATCAAATTTTCAGCAGTCCCCATTGGAGTAGCCTTTATTTTGCTAGCCCACATTTTAAATTTCAAACACCGTAAAAAGTGTCAACGCCATTGTTGTCCAGGATAGATATATCCCACCTGTAACTTGCCTTCTTTAATCTTCAAAGAAGATAAATTATAAGACTTGAATTCAACTCATAAGTGCAACACCCTTTGTTTTTGTTAAATCAATTCCAGTTAATTTCTGAAATACTTCATAAGGTGTTTTAAATTTTAAGCATTTTCTAGGCCTATTATTAAGCTTGTCGACAGCAATTTCAACTTCTGAAACATTAACTTTATCAAGAGTCATGTACTTGGGAAAGTATTGACGTAGTAAGCCATTTGCATTTTCGTTCTGTCCTCGCTCCCATGAATGATATGGTTTTGCAAAATAGCTTTTACATTCCAACTTTTCAGAAATACTCTCATGTTTAGCAAACTCCTTCCCGTTATCAAAGGTGAGAGTGTGAACTTGTTCTTTTTGGTAAACTGTTTCATGATGAAGTGATATTGACATATCATCTTTTAATCGCCCAACGATTTGTTCTGGACTCCAATCCTTCGTAAGATGTTCATCGATATAAATTTTAACCTCAACTGTTAATTTGATGGATTTTGGCTTTTCTTTTAGTCGCTTTTGAGCTAATTCATTAGCCTGCCTGTTACGATAACCACGTTTACCTGTGTTACGTTTAAGTTCCCGTGAGAGAGTACTCACGTGACGACATAGCTTTTTTGCTATTTTATTGATGGATGTACCTGCCTTTTGTTCCAACTCAAGGTAATGTCTTTCTTCAAGACTCAGATGTTTATAGGACATATTTCTTGTCTCCTCTGTTTTTGGTTTGGTCACTAATACAGAGTACATTTGAGTCTTGTTTCACTCAATAGCTTCTGTACTAGCAACTAACAGAGGTGTTGCACTTACTACCCGAATTCAGCAGATATGAATTTTTCAAGATTAAATTTTTATAAAAAACCTCTATTAAATCAACTTTTTACAGTCAATTTTATAACAATTAACTTTGATTGACTTATAGTAGAAAAAACAAATTTAATGAGGGTCATCATGTTTAAAACACTTTTCACTTCATGCTTAATAAGTCTTAGCTGCTTACAGGCAGCTGATAGCCAAATATCTAAGTACTCTGCCACAATTAATGAGTACAGCTCTAACACTCGCTCTGATGTCAAAAAAATTGAACCAAGCTCAGATTACTCAATAAGCATCGGTAAGGTAATTGATCAAAAAACTTTTGCAAAGATCTGCTCCGACCTCAAATGGATCACTCAGCTTAACACCTCATACGGCAACAAAAATCTCGAGTCTTTTGCACCCCTCGCAAAACTCACCAAGCTACGTTACTTCGAAGCCATCAACTGGACCAAATCAGCAGAAACTCCCATAGATTTGGAACCCTTCGAGTCTTTAACAGATTTAGAAGAACTCAACTTTTATGCAACTCGCATAACAAATACGGCTGCTTTAAGTAAGCTAACAAAACTCAAGAAACTCAGCCTCTACATGAGTGCTGTTGATGACATTTCTTTTTTAAGTAACTTACTCGAAGTCGAAGAACTCGATCTCTACGGCTTTGCGCATACCTTCAAAGATTATGCCCCCCTTGAAAAACTTGTGAAGCTCAAGAAATTAAACACCTATATGAATACCCAAGCCACCAATGAAAACATGACCGTCTTTTCCAATCTAACTCAACTTGAAGAGTTTAGCTCAAGTAATAACGATCATATCACTCATATCGACTTTCTGAGCAAGGCCTCTGAACTTGTGGAACTTAATCTCAAATGGTGCCGTAAACTTAATAATATTAACGCTTTAAAGAACTGCTCTAAACTCAAAGAAGTTGACCTCACGGACGCTCCCATCAATAGCATTGCCGTTCTTGAAAACAAAATCCACTTAAAAGAGATCGATCTTGAAGGTACTAAAGTCACTGATCTCAGCCCCCTAAAATCCTGTAAACAGCTTCAAATTTTAAATATTGCTGAGACCGCAATCACAGACATTTCAGCATTAGAAAATTGCCCTAATCTAAAAAGCTTGAACTTAAATAAAACAAAAATCAAAGATTTAAGCCATCTTCACAAAAGTAAGTATTTACGTCGACTTAGCTACAGTCTCAATATACCTAATGAAGAGATCGAGATCCTCAAAAAACTTCTACCTGAATGTAAATTTCGTATCAATAACTAGAAGTGAATACTCGCCTCATAGCCCATCGTGGTGCAAGTGCCAATGCCCAAGAAAACACGCTAGAATCTTTTCAATTAGCCTTTATACAGGGGGCTGATGGGGTGGAAGGAGATTTCCTGTTAACGCGCGACCGTAAACTTATCGCTTACCACGACCTCAACACAAAACGTTTACTTCAAAAAGATCTCTCAACAAAAACTCTTAATCTCAGCGAGATTCGCAAACTCAGTCCCTACCAAATCCCAGAACTCTATGAAGTCCTCAATATTATACCTCAAGGCAAAGGTTTAGTTATAGAACTGAAGTGCGGCCGTCAAGTTGAAAAAATCCTTATTGATACTTTGCGAAGTTCGCAAATTAAATTTGAATCAATAACTGTCATTTCATTTCGCCTCCCCACACTCATTCGCCTTCGCAAAATCTGTCCACAGATCAAGATTTTGTGGATTCGTAACTTTCGCTTAAGCAAGGAAAAATTTAACCCTTGCCTAGAAGAAACTCGAGCTGTCATTGAAAAATGTAATTTTGATGGCATCAGTGCCAACGCTAATCGCATTAATCAAGAATTTATTAAAGCGTTTGAAGGCCTAGAAATTAATTGTTGGACAGTGGATTCGAGTCAACGCTATCGCGAATTAGAACAACTCGGCTGTCATTCAATTTCAACAAATCGTCCAGGCTACATTCAAACAAGTTTACAGAGAGAAAAATCATGAGCTCCGATTTTGAGCAACGCCTCATACGTTTAGAAAGTTTAATCAGCATGCAAGATGATATGATTGAGACCTTAAATGAGGTTATTACTAGCCAGCAAATGGAACTTCAAGACATCAAAAGAGAAATCAAGACTATGCAGGAATCCATTGAATCAGACCCCATCGAAATGAATCAAAGACCTCCCCATTATTGATCTAATCTAGAGTCCGAGTAAGTCCTTCATCATCTCTAAATCCATTTCTTCTTCTTTGTACTCCATGGCTAAAGTCGTTCGACGACGCAAGACATCTTCTAGACAAGTGATCTGTTCAAACTTAGCCATATAAACAAACTCAGCTTTGATGTAACCACTCCCCGGGTGAACTTCATTAGCTAAGCTCTGATCATCCTTGATCAAATCTAGAATGGTAAAAGCTTCACTTCCGTAACGCCTCCATAAATGATCTTCGATCATGCTCAATCCATCAAAGTGTTGCCCTAAGTTTAATTGTTGAGCTGATTTGATGAACTTTTCTTTTTCCGAACTTTCGCCATACCAAACACCCTCACGATACCTTTCTTGAAGCATCTCACAAATCGCTTCACCAACCTCTTCTCCTACATTGAGGCAATCGGTAATCTTACCTCCCACAATGGTCAAAGATTTTTTACTCTTATCCACTTCTATCTTATGTTTACGAGTCAGTTTTATCCAATCCTCTCCTTGATCATCTCCGTCGACGATCAAGGTGCGGACTCCGCACCGTTCGGAAATAATATCCTTGAGGCTCAAATCTTTATAGTCATTTAAATAGGAGTTAATATTTTCCAAAATAAATTCGCGATCTCCTTGAGTCACTTCACATTCATGACTTCTCACCCTTGTATCCGTCGTACCAATACAGCTACGATTGCCCATGGGTAAAACAAAAAATAGACGCCCATCTTTTGAAAAAAAAGTTAACACCCGATCAGATGGACCTATTTTCGGCACGATCAAATGAACACCTTTTGAAAAAGCCACCTGACTTTCTACAGGAATATCTCCACTTAATGACTTCAGTTGGGGTCCACAAGCATTGACTAAACTACGAGCTCGAATTTGCGATTTTTGCGAAGTTCGCAAATCAAGCAAGTCTACCAGCCACCAGCCATCTACATAAGATGCCGTTTCAAGTCGAGTATAATTAAAACACTTCGCACCTCGTTTTTGGCCATCGCGAATAAATTGATAAACAAAGCGGGCATCATTATCTGGCAGGTAGGCATCAGCGTAAGATACTGCACCATTTAAGCCTTCTTGCTTGAGCAAAGGGGCTTCATGTCTTACTTGATTAGCTTTTACATAGCGAGGTTTAAAAGTTTGACAGCCTCCCATGAGCCAATAAAACCATGCTCCCGCATAAATAAGTTTTGATGAATAAGGGTTCCCCTTATAGAAACTCGTGAAATAGGCGATTTCTCTCACTCGACTTGGGTAAGCTTGCAAGAGCCGATTGCGCGATTCGCATAAGGCTCGAACCAAACTAAACTCTGCCGATTGTAAGTACTTAATCCCCCCCCAAATCATATTGGACGAAGCCTGACTCGTCATCGACGCGTAATCCCGCTGTTCTACTAAGGCAAGCTTAAGTCCTTGGTAGGATAAATTTGCAACACTTGTGGCGCCATTGATGCCGCCTCCTACAATCAAAACATCATATTCTTTAATTGACATAACAACCTAAAATTTAAATCCAATATAAGACTTCGAACTCTTAAAAAAAATATTTTTACAATACATACACTAAAATTAAATAATGAAGTTTAGGTAAGGCCTCTTTTAAGTTTTGACTATTTTTACAAAAGTTTTGCATTTTTCTTGATGTTTTTTATTTATTCCACAAATCACAAAATTGATAATCAGCTAGCTCGACTTAAATTTATAGTATATAGATAATTTAGGAGCTCAAAATGACAGAAGTTGTACCAGTCCCCATACTCAGCAATCTCAATATTCAAAATATTGATCAAATCCTCCACCGTGACCTCATTGCCAATAGCAATGACAGTAGAGCTCTCGTCTCTTATGGCTTCAAGCAAAATGGTCAGACCCATTTCATTGGGAGAAGAGAAGCTCTAGAAAACAACTGGTCACTTGAATTCGTTGAAGACTTGGCTCTTCAAGCTTTGGATAAACATGAAGAACCTGAATGGGAACCAGTCGAAGTCAAATACCAAGGCACAACTCACACACTCCTAAAAAGAGAAGGTGATGACCTGACAGCTAGCAGTATTTTACGTAAAAAACTTCTTATCGAAATTCAACAGCACTTCGGTACAAAATCAGTGGGATTTGCCGTTCCTAATCGCAATACAATTATTGCGGCTGCCGTTCCTGAAGCTCTTCTTATCTATCTAAATGACTGTTACCATGCCTCCGATTCTCAAGGTTATGAAAAAGTTTCTAACATGGTTTATCTCATTCGCAACGGCAATGTTTTAGCTGCAGCACCAATGCCCGCTGATGTACCCGCTCCTCAACCGATCGCGTCTAAGGCAAAAACGACTCAACGTGACGTGGACACAGGCACTTCGGCTAATATGAAGAAGCCTAGACGGCCTACTCGTTCTCTTAAAGCTGGCAAATCAAAGCTCAACGCACGTCGTGCTGGTACAGCTTCAAAAGCTGGCAATGCTTCTACTCCCGCTCCGGTAGAAGAAGCACCTGTTGCTCCAGCTGCTGCTCCTGCTGGAGGTAGAAAATTACGTACTGGCGGCGCACGCAAAAAAATTAGCATCAAGAAAAAGAAATAATGTCTTTGCGAGTCCACATTGGCACTCGCAATCAGGCCAAGATACAAGCTCTCGAGGAAGAGATTGCCGAACAAAGCTTAAACGCCTCCGTCATCTCTCTGGATGTGAGTTCCGGGGTGAAGGATCAGCCTCGTAGTTTAGACGAAAGCTTTTCGGGGGCAATCAATAGAGCTAAAGTTGCTTTTCAGCATGACTCTGATTTTTCTATTGGAATTGAGGATGGCTGTTATCATATTGATGGAAAAATGTTAAACATTTCTTGTGTCTGCTTATGGGACGGCAACGGTACTTTTCTTGCAAGCTCATCTTCATTTCAACTCCCTCCTACAGTTCAAAAATGTATCGAAGAGGATCATGTTGAACTATCTGAAGCCTTAGTAAAAACAGGCTTAAGCACTAACACTAATATAGGTTCTCAAGGAGGCGCAATTGGCTTGATTACTCAAGGTCAGCTCATCCGAAAAGATTACACCCGTCAAGCCTTACTCAACTTGCTTAGCAGCTGGAAATTACAAAATGATTTATCTCGATAACGCCGCATCCACACCTCTTTTACCTATAGTAAAAGAATTTTATTTCGATGCTATCGACCGATATTATGCCAATCCTCATGCAGGTCATGCACTCTCACATGAATGCCTAAGATTACGAGACAAAGCTCGTGCGCAGATCCTCAAGGCGGCCAATGCCGACAGCAATGATTATACAGTTATTTTTACTAGTGGTGGAACAGAATCCAATAATTTAGCTCTTCTAGGAACAGAACTTGAGGAAGGTGATGAAATCATTACTTGTGAGGCGGAACACCCTTCCATTTTAAATGTCATCAAAGAAATTGAGAAAAAAAATGTTCGAGTCCACTATTTAGCTTTAAATTCCACAGGAGCTCCCGATCTCACAAATTTAGAGCAGCTGATCACAAGTAAAACACAGCTCATCGCTTTAACTTTACTGCACAATGAAACTGGAGGCTTACTCGATATCGACCAACTGAGCAATATCACTTACGGAAGCTCTATTCATGTTCATATCGATGCCGTTCAAGGTTTTGGAAAAAGAGAAATTGACATGAATGATTGGGGAATAAATTCACTCTCTTTTGCGGGTCACAAATTCCACGGGCCCAATAGTAGCGGCGCACTCATCGTAAAAAATAACCAGCTCCCAAAAGCTTTGTTTTTTGGTGGTGGCCAACAAGATGGCTTAAGATCTGGAACTCTTGATGCCGCCGCTGTTGCTGCTTTGGGTTTCACTGCTCAACACAATGCCAAAGAAAAGTTGAACGAAACAAAAAAAATTCAAGAACTCAATTCACTCTGCAGGGAGAAATTACTCACGCTTAAGGACAAGCAGCAAAATTGTCCTATCGATATTATTTCATGTGAATCGGCTTCCCCTTATATTCTACTTGCCAACTTTGAAAATATGCAGGGAGCCATTTTAATGCGTGCCCTATCAAATAAAAACGTCATAGTTGGCACGGGGAGCGCCTGTTCTGCAGACAGTAAAAAAATTAGCCCTGCGCTGAAAAGCCTGGGTCTCAATGATCAAAATGGCTTTGGAGTTTTACGTATTAGCTTTGCTTGGCAAAATACAGAAAGTGACGTAATACAATTTATAGAAGAACTACAAGAAGTTATTCTTGATTATTAAAGGGAAAAAGAGATGAATAAGCTAGCTCATGTTGCCGTTTGTAATACGACAAAAGATAGTTTCCAACAAATCAATCAATACCTTGACCATAGCATGATCCATCTCTATAAATGTGAATCTATTGAAGAACTCAAACAAGTAGAGGCACAACACCAAGTTTCGCTAATCATCATTGATCATCAAGAAAAACTGGACCGCCAAAGCTTTTTTCTCGAAGAGATCTCTCAAGAGCTCAAAACTCAAAACACCTTCATTATTCTCCCCAAATTCAGTCCAGAAGAAATACAAGACTATTTCAACCTAAACTGTTCAGACCTCATTTACCCTCCGATTTGTAGTGAAGAGTTTTCCTCACGAGTCAAACGACTCATCGCTCAGGATCAAATAAATCGCGACTTAGAGAATGCCCTCCAAATCAAATCGGAGTTCTCCGCCACCATGAGTCATGAGATTCGGACTCCACTGAACGGCATTATTGGCATTCTCAATATCCTTCAAGAAACAAACCTCAATAAACGCCAAGCCGAACTCGTGAATATCATTTCACATTCTTCTGAAGCCCTTCTCAACTTAGTGAACAACATACTTGATTTCGCTAAACTTGAAGGCAAGCAACTGACTTTAAGACCAGAGCCTTTCTCACTTTTTTCACTCTGCCTTCAGGTGATTGACTTGGCAAAAACGAGCTGCGACAAGGACGATCTAGAACTCTTTCTCGATGCCCCCAACGAACTAAAAAAGCTCTTTCTTATGGGCGACAAAAACCGTTTACGACAAATCATCTCCAACCTTGTATCAAATGCCGTTAAATTCACTGACAAAGGCTACATCAAACTCAAACTAGAACTCATAGAGCGCAATGACAAGCAAGCAAAAATCACTATTTCTATAGCTGATACGGGTATAGGTATCAGTAAAGAAGAGAATGAGCTTATTTTCTCGAAATTTACACAAGTCGACAACTCCCACTCACGAAAAAATGAAGGAACAGGACTAGGCATCCCAATTTCAGAAATGATCCTGCAATGCATGAACTCCAACCTTGAATTAAATTCTCAACCTGGAGCCGGCTCAACTTTTAGCTTCACCATAAGTTTACCCGTAACGACGACAAAGACTAAAAAGACGTCTGTAAACATATCCCTACTTAACCCCCTTCGAATCCTCATCGCCGAAGACAATCACGTCAATCAACGCGTTATGTATTCCTACCTCAATTCGGATGAAACCCATTATATTAAAACGGCCGAAAATGGCAATGAAGTTATTGAATTTCTTAAGTCAGATAAATTCGATCTTATTTTAATGGATATTCAAATGCCTGATCTCGATGGTATTCAAACGACAGAACTCATTAGAAAATCTAATGAGGATTATAATAATATTCCCATCATTGCGGTCACCGCAAATGCCATGGAGGGTGACCGCGAGCGCTACCTCAAACTTGGCATGAACTCTTATTTACCTAAACCCTACTCAAAAGAATTATTATTAAAAACGGTTAGCCAGTTGGTCAATCGACCTAATGGAGTTCTTGACAAGCTTGATAACACGCCGCCTCCACTTGAACTCATTGACTCAAGAATGTTACTCGACATCCATGAATCTCTTGGCGCTGAAGGCTTTAATAAACTCATCGAGATGTATCTCAAAGAAGTTCAAGAAATGTTGCGTCATATTAAAAAATCCTGTAAAGAACGTGATGAAGGTAACTTTATTCGACACACACATAAATATGCAGGTGGTGCTGCTAGCTTGGGCTTTTTGACCATTCGTGAAATCGCCAAAAAAATGGAGACTCACACACGCGAAGGCAACTTCGATAGAGCTCTTAAACTCTACGATACCTTAGAGCTCAATCACCAAAATACTCTACTCGCTCTAAATCAGTTCGTTTTTGAGTGAGCCCTCTACTTTTCTTACACCAGTTAAAATTCTAAAAAACGTAAAAAACTTAACTAAGCCACCTATTTTCGATTATTTCTTAAGCTTTTGTCTTTGTCGATTGTTTTTCTCTAAAATCAATTTATAATTATCGCGTTATTTTGTCGTACTTTTTACGTCATAAATTTTTATTGCAAACTGATAAACATACGAGAACCCATGTCGACTTTTTTCGAAGACTACTACAAGCACGTTGCCGAGCGTGAAGCTCTAGGCATCCCTCCCCTCGCACTAAGTGAAAAACAAGCTGAAGAACTCGTTGCACTTCTTCAAGATATCCCAGCTGGAAAAGGTGAGGAACTTCTCGATCTACTCACTAATCGTATCAATCCAGGTGTAGACCCCGCTGCTCACGTAAAAGCAAACTTCCTCGTTGGTGTCGTAAAAGGTGCTAATTCTTGCGAAGTCATCACGAAAGCTGACGCCGTTAAACTTCTCGGCACCATGGTTGGCGGTTTCAACCTCCAAGGCCTTATCGACGTTGTCGCTAGCGAAGATGCAGAACTCGCTCCTCTCGCTGCTGACGCACTTAAAAACATGGTTCTCGCAGTAAACTGCTTCGATGAGGTAAATGCTCTTGCTGACGGCGGCAACGCTACAGCTAAAGAAATCGTTGCTTCATGGGCAAATGCTGAATGGTTCACAAATGCTGAGGATATCCCGGCCGAAATCAAAACAATCATTTATAAAGTAGATGGCGAAACAAACACAGATGACTTCTCACCTGCGAAGTTCGCATTTACACGTGCTGATATTCCACTTCACTCAACTTGCATGGGTGGCAGCCTCTTCCCAGAAGGCCCAGAAACAATTGCTAAAC
The DNA here is from genome assembly GCF_000170755.1 of Lentisphaera araneosa HTCC2155. Lineage (NCBI taxonomy): Bacteria > Pseudomonadati > Lentisphaerota > Lentisphaeria > Lentisphaerales > Lentisphaeraceae > Lentisphaera > Lentisphaera araneosa. Next base: position 35,264 of record NZ_ABCK01000027.1, on the reverse strand, counting down.
TTAAAGAGCAAGACCTTCCTATTTCTTTCGTAGGCGATGTCGTTGGTACTGGTTCTTCACGTAAGTCTGCTTGTAACTCACTTCTCTGGCACATTGGCGATGATATCCCTTTCATCCCTAACAAGCGTCGCGGTGGCGTTATCATCGGTGGCATCATTGCTCCTATCTTCTTCAACACTGCAGAAGACTCTGGTGCTCTCCCCGTACAAACTGACGTAAGCGGTCTCTCAACTGGTCAAATCATCACTGTAAAACCACTCGAAGGTAAAATTCTTGCTGAAGATGGTTCTGAAATCACTTCTTTCGAAGTTAAGCCAAACACTATTCTCGACGAATACCGTGCGGGTGGTCGTGTACCACTCATCATCGGTAAACAGCTCACTGAAAAAGCTCGTGGCGTTTTAGGTCTCAGCTCAATCGAAGAAAGTGGTCTTTTCGTTAACCCTGATAATCCAGCTCCTGCTGCGGGTCAAGGTTACTCACTCGCACAGAAAATGGTTGGTAATGCTTGCGGCGTAGAAGGTATTCTTCCTGGTACTGCTTGTCTTCCAAAAATGACGACGGTTGGTTCACAGGATACAACGGGTCCAATGACTGCCTCTGAAATGACTGAGCTCGCTTGCTTAAAGTTTAACGCTGACCTCGTGATGCAATCGTTCTGTCACACGGCTGCTTACCCTAAGCCCACTGACGTTAACACTCACGCAACACTTCCTGACTACATCTCAAATCGTGGTGGCGTTTCTTTAGCACCTGGTGATGGCGTTATCCACTCATGGCTCAACCGTCTCCTCGTACCTGACACAGTAGGTACTGGCGGTGACTCACACACGCGTTTCCCTCTCGGTATTTCTTTCCCTGCCGGTTCTGGTCTCGTAGCTTTTGCTGCCGCTCTCGGTGTGATGCCACTCGATATGCCTGAGTCCGTACTCGTACGTTTCAAAGGCGACCTTCAGCCAGGGGTCACACTCCGTGACGTTGTTAACATGATTCCTTACCAAGCTATCCAAGAGGGTCACCTCACAGTAGCTAAACAGGGTAAAGTTAATATCTTTTCTGGTCGCGTTCTCGAAATCGAAGGTCTTCCTGAACTTAAAGTTGAACAAGCTTTCGAGCTTACTGATGCTGCTGCTGAGCGTTCTGCTGCTGCCGCAACCATTAAACTCAACCGCGAACCAATCGAAGAGTACCTCAACTCAAATATCACTCTCATGGAAGCGATGATCGCAGGTGGTTACAAAGATCCTGATACACTCCGCAAGCGTATTGCTGACGTAAAAGACTGGATGGCTAACGGCGAACTCATGGAAGCTGACTCAAACGCTGAGTACGCTGCTATTATCGAGATTGATCTCAATGCAATGACTGAACCCATCGTCGCTTGCCCTAACGACCCTGATGACGTGAAAAAAATCTCTGACGTTGCTGGCAACAGCATCGAAGAAGTCTTCATCGGTTCTTGCATGACCAACATCGGTCACTTCCGTGCTGCTGCGACTGTTCTCGAAGGTGAAGGCCAAGTTGAGCCACGCCTCTGGGTTTGCCCTCCTACTAAAATGGATGCTGAACAGCTCACTAAAGAAGGATACTACTCAAAGTTCTCAGCTGCTGGCGCTCGTCTCGAAATGCCTGGCTGCTCACTCTGTATGGGTAACCAAGCTCGTGTGAAAGATAATGCAACTGTGTTCTCAACTTCTACACGTAACTTCAACAACCGTCTCGGTGATGGCGCACAAGTTTACCTCGGTTCTGCGGAACTCGCAGCTGCAGTTGCACTCATCGGCCGTATTCCTACTCCTAAGGAATACCAAGATATTGTGACTCCTAAGCTCGAAGGTAAAGATGATGCTATTTATCAATACCTCAACTTCCACCTCCTCGAAGATGGTTTAACAGTTTAATTAAGCTGTAAGTTGACAAAAAAGGCCGATCATCACGATCGGCCTTTTTTATTATTTACTAAATTCATAATTCTCTAATCAACTTTTTATAATAAATTAACCATGATAAAACGATTTGTTATATTTTACACAAAAAACACTTCTTTTTCACATAAGTATTTTTTACAAAAATTCATCTTGTGGTATAGGTAAGCTCACACTTAGATATGGAGTTTACAGTGAGTCATTTTTTATTAAAAACCTTTATACTTATTCAGTTGGTCAGCACAATAGGTTTTGCGACTGAAAAAGAAGTCAAAAGCCTTTCAGACTTAATCCACAAACAGATGTTTGTAGAAAAGAAAAAAGCACGGCAGATGTCAATCATTATTGACCCCCTCTACGCTGATCATGACTACGGCTACCAATTAAAATTAAAGACTTTTATTTTCCATGATAAGAGCAAGATCAATTATGACAAAACCGTCACCATTGATTCCAGTAATCAAATTGACATCCCCATAACTTTTGCCTCCAAGCCTATCGACATTCCCGTTTCACTCACAGCTGAGTGTACTCAAAAAACCTTCCCCTATAGTAGTCCAGTAGAATTCTCTTTAAAAGATAAAGCAAAGCAAGTCAAGCTCCCAAATGGTGAAGTACTCAAGCTCACATCGATCAATAGAAGATCTTTCAAATTCGAAACTCCAGAAAATTTCATCTTCCAGTTCATTGCCTACGATAAAAAAGGAACTCCCATTGTTGAAACAAGTAAAAATGAATTTGCCATAGCTAAATCCGACAAGCAAAACCCTCTCCATAAAATTAAAGTTACTTTAAAAGCCCAAGTTTATAAAAAACCCTTAATGCTTTCACTCAACTTCGATTCCGTTTATGCAAAAAAACTAGACACCCTCCCCTCAGATCGCTTCTTTACTCGTGAAGACATTTCCAAGAGATTGACACCCCCCACACCATCAATCATTACAGATGAAGCTCTCAACGCACTTAATTATCAGCTCATAGATAACAAAATTGTTTTATCAAAAGAAAAACAAGCTTTCAGCTTCAAAGATCATATGAATATTATTAACGATGAATCAATCGTCTTATTAGGCAAAGCCTACATCAAAAAACTCTCAGCAACTTACCTCGAAGAAGACTTCACCAAGACCATTGATCTGAGCAAAAGAAAGGAAACCCTATTAGCCATACTTAAAACGCGCATTTTAGCCCCTAGCGAGCAATTAAAGATCGAAGTTACACGCAAAGCAAACAAAGACTCACAAACAATCACAATCGATGATGAACACTCTCTTCAAGTTTATTTTAACGAGAATCATCTCACTTACCAATTTATGAAAAACGAGCAAGTTGTACAACTTTCTGACATCACTCCTTTTGCTGTGACATTTGAAGCTGTTTACAATAAAGAAGGTATTGCTTTACTCAAAGCTAAAAACAACTGCTACTGGGGCTACCCCGAAAAGCTCGTTATCTCGGTCCCCACAAAGGCAAAAACAAAAGTCATTGATCAAGTCATCAATCTTCAAAAGCTAACTCAAATACAAGAAGATCAGCTTTTAAGCAACTATGGTAAAATCCAAAAGGTCGCTCAAGCCATGGCCTCGATCCACTCTATTTCTAACTTTCTGCCCCAAGAAAACAATATCGTTTTTGCAGAGGATTTAGCGAGCTTGTACTATCTCAACCAAAACGACAGTAAAGTTACCACTAAATACTCATTAGAACTCGTTCGTTCAGACCCCAAAGGCCTAGCAGATTACAAATACCAAGTCATGCCATATATGGGCTATTACATCACTGTAAACAATAAGATCGAAACATCTGACTCAAGCTTCGACGACATTCAGAAATTCGAATCTTCAAAGGACTTTTCCTATAATGGTGACTATCTCGATTTTATCGGTGTCAAAAAGAAAGACTGGGGGCTTATTGCCATACCCGTTGACCCCACAACTATGCCTCACCTCTACTCCAACTACGAGCAGTATTATAAGTTTTTCGATAAACAACAGGACGCCAAACCCATTAGCGTTTGGAAATCTGGCTGGTCCAGCCTTTAAACCACCCCACACTTTCATAAAAAAGGCCGATCATCACGATCGGCCTTTTTTAGTGTCAGTACATAATTTAACGAACTAATTTCCAGTGCGTTTCCAGGCTAATTTGAGGGCGTTTTCGAGGCTGCCGATATCGGCTTTATTTTGCCAGGCAATATCAAAAGCGGTGCCGTGATCGACGCTGGTTCGAATAATTGGAAGCCCTAGGGTACTATTGACTCCGCGGTCGAAAGCGAGCATTTTAAAGGGTATGTGGCCTTGATCGTGATACATGCAGAGGAAACCTTCGAAACGCTCACGAATAGCGGGTACAAAGAGTGTATCTGGAGGGAACGGCCCTTCTATATCAATGCCTTCAGAACGCAAGATCTCCAAGGCGGGAATTACGGTCTCAATTTCCTCTCGTCCCATATAGCCGTTTTCTCCGGCGTGAGGGTTGAGTCCTGCAGCTGAGAGCTTGGGCTTAACTAAGCCTTCGGCTAAGCAGGCCTGATGAAGTAACCGACCTGCCTGAAGAATTTTGTCTACAGTCAAAGCCTTAGGAACTTCTTTGAGCGCAATATGACATGTGGCAAAAACACAACGCAAGCGATCGGCGCTCTGCATCATATTGAATTCGGGGCATTCACAAAGCTCGGCAATCAACTCGGTGTGACCAGAAAAGGTAATCCCGGCTAAATTGACTGATTCTTTATTCACTGGAGCAGTGACAATTGCTGAGTATTGTTTTGCGATGACCGCATGGGTGGCTTCCACAATGAGATCATAAGAAAGTTGACCGCATTGCGCAGAGGCTTTGCACTTCTCATAACTTGATTCAAAAGCGAGACCAAAATCGTCGTAATAAACGACTCCTTCTTCCCACTCTCCTGGGATATAGGGCTTGAGCTTAAACTCAGGGGCATATAATTCAATCGCCTCCGAAAGCACATAGGCATCTCCCGCAATTACAAAAGGAAACTTTTCATTTGCGAGTTTCGCAAAAGCTTTTACGGCCACTTCCGGACCGACTCCAGCGGGATCTCCACTGGTTAAAATCATTGCTTTATTTTTCATCATGACTCAATAAATTTAACACTAGCTTAGTGTCTTTTTCTGGCTGAACTTTTTCCCCTTTGTGGTAAAAAAGTACTAAACGGTAATTCATATTATCTTCTAATTTCTGTACAACAGCATCAGGACTAATCGTCACGCTCCCCAAGACTTCACCTGTTGCCCAATCATCATCTGTAAAGACTTGATAGACTAACTCAGAACAAACAATTTTGTTTAAGGTCTCAACATCAAAATTAAAATCGTATTCTTTACCCAATTGGCGAAAAGCATTCAGTGTATAAGTTCGACCTTGGACAGCATCCATATCATTTTTCCTAATCACTGCCAAGTCATCCACATTCATAAAATGCTCCAAAGTATTCAATACCACCCCCTCACGAAGAGCCTCTAACACTACCTTACCCTGACGGATTTGCTCATGATATTTAACAATCCTCGGATGCTCCCAAAGCCCCACAGATTTTAAATCCTCTTCAGTCCCAATATATATCGCAACGTGACCAAAGTGACCCGGAATAAATTTATCTGTAAGTCGAAAAGGGGTTTTCTCCAAAAGAATATCCATCGGCTTAAGAACTGCTTGAACATCAGCTAAGACCTTTTCATCCTCGTAAAGATAGCCTACTCGACTCTGAAATTTACCCATTGTATTGCCAAAGTCTTTACTGATATCAAAAAGTAACTTTTTATGACTACTAAAAAGTGAGTTTTGATAATGATCCAAACGCATGGACACGCTCTGAGATAAATCATTAGAAAAATCCGATTGTTCAATAATCGCTGCCGAGGGTGATTGCAGTATCATGACAGCTAAATAATCAAGGTAGTTATCTTCTTTACTGTCATCTTTTAAAAGTTCGTAAGATTCACTAAAGAGCTGCATTTTTTCGCGAATTAATAAACGCCGGCGACTAGAGTAAAATGACTTGACGACTTCTCTATTATACTCAGGGGAAATATCGTAATCCACACTGCCTTCTAAAAAGAGGTGCTGCACCCTTTCATGTTGATCAAGCAAATTCATCGAGAGTGACATATTATCGTATAGGGTGACAACAATTGCCAAACTGAGGCACAAGCCCTTAAAGGAGTGCTGAGAACCTTCCCAACCCGAGGGTGGCTTTTGATAATAGTTACGATTTTTCTTCAGTAAACTATACAAAGCGTAACGCAAATGGACAAAATCATTATTAGATAAGACAAGACGATGGATGAGATCGGCTTTCAAAGGCCCCTTTTCCTGCTCCACTTGTTTAGCCAAGTCAAAAATTTGATCTCGGTACTTTAAGCTCCATTCGTGGAGTCGTGAAAAATAATGAACATCATCATTAATGAGTTCTTCTTCTTTTTCTTTGCGAACTCGCTCAAAGGCAGCTTTTTCTTCATAGACTTTCAAGCCACTCATACTCAAAGCTGAGTCGTCTCCCACCTTAATCAAAGACGCATCAATCAAGTCATCTGGAGTACTTAAGCAAGAGAAAAAAAAGCAAGTACAAAAACTCAATAGTAACAGTCTTAGAATCATTAGGCAACCACACCTTGATTCATGAATAAATAAACGGTATAGCCACAATAAATCAGCAGAAAAAAGGCTCCTTCTAAGCGCGAAAGTTTCTTCTGAGTCCACAAGACCGGAAGCAAAGCCACCATCAGAAAGAGCATAACTCCTAAATCGACTTTGTTGATCCCCATCGCATCTATCGTTTCAATCATGGAAGTAATGCCCATAATCGCCAAAAGGTTGAAAATACATGAACCAATCACATTGCCCAAAGCCATATCGCCATGCCCTTTTAAGGACGCCATAATAGACGCGGCTAATTCAGGAAGACTCGTGCCCAAAGCCACAATTGTGAGACCAATCACCGCTTGACTCACACCTAAACCTGCAGCGATAGTGGAAGCGCCATCAACAAAGATACTGCCGCCATAAGTGACTCCTGCGAGCCCCGCAAAGATCAGACCAAATAGCGCTAAGGTTGATTTATCAGAAGGTTTAACTTCTTCATCAAATTCTTCTTCCACTTCTTTACCCTCTTTCTTCGACATTTTGAGACTAAAAAACACATAGCACACAACCATCGCAAAGAGGATGATACCATTAGAAAAGTCGAGTTGACCATCTTGAATTTGCAGAAAAAATGCGAGCGCCGCAATGATGGAAACCGGAACGTCAATTTTAATCAATTGACTTTGAACGGCAATCGGTTTCAACAAAGCCGCAATAGCTAAAACAAGCCCAATATTACAAATATTAGAGCCAATCACATTACCGAGGGCAATGTCATCCATGCCATTAAGCGTGGCTTTAATACATACTGCGAGTTCTGGGGCTGAAGTACCAAAAGCTACGACCGTAAGCCCCACAACGAGTGGAGACATGCCCCAGCGCAAAGATAAACCTACAGCGCCATCAACGAGCCAGTCGCCACCATAATAAAGTAGTAAACCACCACCAATAATCAGCAAAATTGCTTCTAACATAATTTTCCTAGAGATCTACAATATCGTAGACTTTTATCTTCTTAACTAAAGGTTTTAAAATGAGTTTTACTGTGGCCTGATGATCCGGGTGATCAATATAAGCTTGTAAATCCTCTTCCGTTTTGAAGGTTAAAAATATGCCCACATCAAAACTATCATCGACGATATCACGATCACTCATCAAGGGTATTCCTACACCGACATCGAGCACTCCAGGAATCTTGAGAAACTCTTCGCTGGCCTTGATCACCATATTGCGATGTTTTTCATTTGTAGGTTCATTTAACCACGTTAGAACAACGTGAACAATGCGCGGATCTGGCTGCCTATTACTTTGGCAACTTACAAATAATAATACAACACAGAGGAATAATAACTTTTTCATAATTGTGATACCTATAAAAACGGGCGACCAAAAGTCGCCCGTGGTGATTATCTGAGTTTTTGATTGATCATTTTAATAACCATCGGCGGGTTAGCCTTGCCTCGCGAGGCTTTCATCACTTGTCCCATGAGGAAGTTGACGGCATTCTTTTGACCTTCTTTGAATTCTCCAACTGCCTTCGGATTAGCGGCGATCACTTCGTCGACCCAACCTTCGAGCGCACCTTCGTCTTGCTCGATGATCACACCAGCCGACTTCGCTACTTCTTCAGCCTTACCACCCTTTTCACAGAGTTCAGGAAGAAGTTTACCGAAAGATGATTTCGCAATTTTACCGCTTTCAGCAAGGTCAACTAATTGACTTAGGTGAGTGGGTTCAAGCGCCGTTTCTGCAATCGTTTTATCGAGCTCAGAAAGAAGCTTATTGAGGTTATTCATCATGATATTTGCAACACCTTTAGGATTCTTAGATCCTGAAGCAGCCTCTAAGAAAAAATCTGCCGTAGGCTTTTCAAGTGTTAATACATGCGCGTCGTACTCAGTGATTTTAAATTCTTTGACAAACTTCTCTCGGTAAGCCTGAGGCTTCATGGGAAGATTGGCACGAAATTCTTCGACTTCTTCAGCTGTGGTCACTACTGGGGGAAGATCTGGCTCCGGGAAGTAGCGGTAATCATCCGCAGATTCTTTAGTACGCATAAGTACGGTTTCTTGGCGAGCATCGTTCCAGCGACGTGTTTCCTGAACTGGCAATACACCATCTTCGCCATTTGGGCCTGTACCTTCGAGTTCGTCTAAAATCTCTGTTTGACGCTCGATTTCATGATTGATCGAGAGCCAGATGTGACGTGTTGAGTTGAGGTTCTTAATTTCAATTTTTGTACCGAAGGGAGTTCCTGGCTTGTGAAGTGAAATATTCACATCGCAACGGAACTGACCTTTCTCTTGGTCACAGTCAGAAATACCACCGAAACGCATGATTTGCTGCAGTGATTGAACGTAAGCGTAAGCTTCGTCCGCTGAGTGCATTTCTGGCATTGAAACTGTTTCGAGAAGCGGGACGCCTGCACGGTTGTAGTCCACTGTTGAGTGTGTGCCATGGTGAACTGATTTACCGACATCTTCTTCCAAGTGAATTCTTTCCATGTTAATATCACGTGCTTCAATCATCTCTCCTGAGAGACCTTTACCACCGATTGGAATCTTGCCATTAGCCGCGAAAGGCAGATCAAACTGAGTGATCTGATAGTTTTTTGGCTGATCTGGGTAGAAGTAAGACTTACGGTCAAACTTTGAGTAAAGGGCGATCTCCGAGTCAGTCATCAGACCCGCTTTAATAATCTGATTAATCGCTTCGCGGTTAACAACAGGAAGCACGCCTGGATGAGCTAAACAAACGGCACAAACATTGGAGTTTGATGGTGCACCGAATTCATTCTTACAGCTACAGAAAACTTTTGATTCAGTGAGTGCTTGAACGTGAATTTCAAGACCAATAATAACCTTATATTTTGACATGATTAGAGCTCCACTTCTTTGAGTTCTACACCAGCATTCTGCTCATAAGCATAAGCCGCTTGAAGTAATTTTTTCTCGCCCATGGCCGGACCCATAATTTGGAGACCGATAGGCATATCGTTTTTATCTTTGCCGCACGGTACAGAGATACCGCAAATTCCCGCAAGGTTCGCTGAAGTTGTGAGAATATCTGCGAGGTACATTTTCATCGGATCTTCTGAACTCTCGCCAGATTTAAAGGCTGTTTCAGGTGACACTGGGGCAACAATAAGGTCACATTGCTCATAGGCTTTTTCAAAATCCTGACGAATCAAGGTACGAACTTTTTGGGCACGGTGATAATACTTGTGATCTTCATAGGAAGAAAGAACATAAGTACCGAGCATGATACGACGCTGAACCTCTTTACCGAAACCGCGTGAACGCGACTCGAAGTAAGTTTCGATGATGTCATCAGTTCCCGTGTAACGCTTACCATAACGAATACCATCGAAGCGCGCCAAGTTCGTGCAAGCTTCAGCCGTGGCGATCACGTAGTAAGTTGCAATCGCATATTTTGTATGAGGCAGTGAAACAGGAACAATTTCTGCACCCATGGCTTCGAGTTTGGCAATAGCCGCTTCAACACTTGCTTTCACGTCGGCATCCATGCCATCTACCTCAAAGTACTCAGCTGGTACACCGAGCTTCATACCTTTAACATCTGCACCTTGAAGTGAGGCTTCAAAATCAGTAATTTTACCCGGAATCGCAGTAGAATCCTTTTCGTCTTCACCATTGATGATATCTAGCATGAGCGCTGAATCCTGAACGTCTTTTGACATCGGACCAATCTGGTCGAGTGAAGATGCGAAAGCAACGAGACCAAAACGTGAAACCAAGCCATATGTTGGTTTGAGACCAACGATACCACAAAATGATGCTGGCTGACGAATAGAACCACCCGTATCGGAACCGAGGGCACCTAAAAATTCTTTGGACGCCACACCCGCTGCAGAGCCACCAGATGAACCGCCGGGAACGCAATCGAGATTGTGCGGGTTAGAAGTCTTTTTGATCTGACTTGTTTCAGTGGTGGAACCCATGGCAAATTCATCCATGTTGGCTCGACCAAAAACAACACAGCCCGCTTCTTTAAGCTTGCGAACAACTGTTGAGTCATACACGTTTTCGAGACCATCGAGAATTGATGAAGAACATTTGGCTTCTTCGCCAGCTTCAACGATATTATCTTTAATCGTAATCGGCAGGCCATCGTAACGGCCAAGCGTTTCACCAGCTGCACGGCGCGCATCAGATGCATCCGCAGCCGCTAAAGCTTTTTCATTGTTGATTGATACCAAAGCACCAACCTTGCCTTCTACCTTGTCAATTTGTGCCAATAAAGCTTCACAGAGTTGACGTGACGTAACTTCGCCAGCTGCGAGCTTGTCGGCAGCTTCGTGGAGTGAAAGATTAATTAAGCTCATTAGTCATTATCCTCAAGAATCACCGGCGTGCGGTTCAAGTTTTCTTCTCTATCAGGGAAAGTTGCCGCTGCAACTTCCGCAGGCAATGAAGGCGCTGAGTTATCTTCACGAATTACATTTTCCATTTGAACGGCAAAGTTTGTTCCTTCAACGCCATCAAGTTCGAGCTCCATGAGCTCGTTTACCATACCGAGAATATCATTCATTTGCTTTTGCAAAGTCACTTTCTCTTCTTCATTTATGTTCAATCGCGAGAGCTTAGCAAAGTGCTCTACATCAAAATCGCTCATTCTGAACCTCTGTTTAATTATATAAAAAATTTAGTCTCCAAAACTATCTCCATCTGTCCCCTGTTCAAGCCACTCATAAGCCCTATTACGCACTTAGTTTAAAGCAAAGTTAACAGCTATGAATCCAAGCAAAAAAAAGGCCCGCGAAAAGCGGGCTAAAAGATGAATATTTAGCTACAATCTAATAATGATTACGCGTATCTAAATTTTCGATCATCTGCAAGAAGTAAGTACTACATTCATCCAGACTTGGCCTCGCATTCACGTTCATATCGAGCATATACTCGAGAAAACCTGGCAATTCATATTCTGCTAAATGGCTCCAGTAATTCTCACGTTCCTTACTAATTCTAGAAGGGCTGAATTCTTGAAAAGGACTTTTTCCAGTCAAAAACAAAATTGTTAAAATCCCCAAGGAATAAACAGCTGAATGCTCATCATGAAAACGGTGACTAATTGTTTCTGGCGCCAATGAGTCAATGAACACATGATGATGCTCATTCATTTCTTCAAAAATACCATCGCGCACACCGTAGTCGCATAATTTCACATCACCATTTTCATCTAACATAATATCAGTCGGTAAGAAAGCTCCAAAAACACCTTCTTTGGCCAAGTCATCAGCGATAACTGAAGTTTGATAAAGGATCTGTGCAGCTTTGCGAGGATCAACTTTCCCTTTTTTCTGTAAATAAACATTCATGCGGTATTTCGCATTCGCACGAGTCACAAAATAGCCTGTTTCATCATGCTGAAAATAACGAGGGTTTATATAATTTTTGACTTCTAAATCTTTCAGCCTACCTAATCTCGCTTCAAGTTTGGCGGGGTCGTGTTCACCTAATTCTAACTTTTCGTAAGTCACCACATCGCCATGAAAATCATGCTTCTTATTATAAGCTTTGAAGATATTTAGGCAGGGAGTTTCCGCAATATAATTTTCATAAATGAATTTCGGAGTTTCCACAGGAACACGGATTTGGGTGGAACATTTATGGCAGGAAACTTTATCAAAAAGGTTTTGAATATTGGTACAGTTCTTAAACTCACAAGAAGGACAAATAATTCGAATGGCAAAACCACCCTCTTTTTTCTTCATTGCGGGGATTTTAATTTTTAAACTACCTCCAGACGAGGCACTAACTTGGATATTATCAGGTTCCTTAATCCGAATTGTATCAGCTTTCGTGAGCATCTTATTTATATCAAGATCTTTTGCAACGATCTTTAATGTATCGGACGACTTAAGATCTTTTTTCAAATCTTTAGTAGACGTATCGCTCATGTTTTGCTCCAAGTAAAAAAGACTAATGAATTCTATAGTAACGCTAAGGCACTTCGATTTTAACAATCTTTTAATATAAAACGCTCTGTTACAATTGTTAGTATCAATTAATTAAAAAACAGTTAAGGCCTTTCCCCTCAAGTTCAAGATTAAATTAGACTTTATTCATGAAAAGATTTGCTGATTCTTAACTTCTAGATTATATATTTAACAAACAATAGAGTATAAATGAAGATTTTTAGCAACAGCATTTTCCTTTTAAGTGTACTGACTTATATCTTAATCGGTACAGTTCCTGTATGGAAGTGTCTAAAAGAAAATACTCTACACATCAGTATGGAATGTTTTGACCCGGGCGAAGAAAAACAAAGCTGCTGTGGCCACTCAAGCGAAGCCAAACAAAACCTTGATACTAAATGCTGTGAACAATTAGATTACACTACATCCCCTGTCTATAACACATTTTTGAATCAAAATCTTGAGCTCGAACAAGCACAACTTTTGGCTTATCATATCTTTGAAGATGGACTCCACGCCTATGATTCAAGTGAGCAGACCCATTATTCAAATGCGCCTCCTCCCCGAGCTTCTTCATCACCCCTATTTAAATTACATAATTCCTACCTCTGTTAATTTATTTTCCGATTGATTTCGGACGCTAATCCCTGCCCTCAACTTAAAGACGGCATTCCTCCCCTCCCTTTTAGCAAAAAATAAATTGAATTACGTAATGAAAAGCTTATTTGATAATGAAAATAAATCAGATATAAAAACTCCAAAGCGACGATTTTTATATCTTATCCCCATTTTACTCCTTCTCGCCATTGCTGGCTTCCTATTCAGCGCTGGCAAAGAGAAGTTCTTTCCCCCTCCTCAATACGATATTGCTCGAGCTAGAGTTTCAACGAGTGCACAAAGTCTTCAAGAAGGGCAGACGCTCTTCCAAGCAGCTGGCTGGATCCAAGCCAACCCCTACCCCATTCGCGCCACGGCTCTCGTCAGTGGTGTGGTCGAAGAAATCTTTGTTAAAGGCGGAGATAAGGTCACAAAGGGACAAGTACTCGCCACGCTCAACAAGGAAGATATCAAGCTTGAGCTCATGGAAGCTAATAACAAACTCCAAGAACTTAATCTAAACGTCGCACAACACTTCCTAAGTATTGAAGTCTTAAACGCTAAGATCAAAGAAAACGAGAGTTTGAAGAAAACCGCAAGTGCTATTGCGGACACCGCAAACAATCGTAAAAAACGCCTCAAACAAGCGGGACCTGGCACCTCGAAATTCACCCAAGAGCAAGCTGAATTAGAGCATGTGGAAAAACTTAATAAAGTCGATGAGTACAAATTTAAGAACCAAGTGATCGAAGCCCAAATAAAGCAGACACAACAGCTCATTGCCATTGCCGAATCACAAGTCGCTATTCAAGAAGTCCGAATTCAAAAAATTGAACTTAATTTGAAGCGTTGCACCATCACTGCTCCCGTCAATGGCATTATCCAAACTATGCACGCCCGCGTAGGTCGTAAGCAGATGCTCAACTCTGACAATGCGGTTTCTACCACTGTGGCTGAAATCTTTGATCCGACTCAAATCTTAGTAAAAGTCGACGTCCCGCTCAATGAGCTCAGCAAAGTACAAATTGGACAAAAAACTCGCATCAGTCTCGAATCAATTAAAGAAAAACTTTCTGGTGAAGTCGTTTCATTTGAAGGTGAAGCAGATTACCAAAAAAACACTTTGGAGGTTCATGTCGCCATACCGAAAGGTCACCTCAGCTTACGTCCCGAAATGCTTGCTCAAGTTGAATTCATTTCTTCTAAGCAAAGCACTAAAAACGAAAGCCAATCGAGTGTGTTTATCCATGAAAAATGTCTCTTAAACAAGTCTCTTTACCTCATTGATCTAGAAGGAAAAATCAAAATCCAACAAGTCCAAGTAGGAAATCAAAAAAATGGCGAATGGATTGAGGTCACCAGCGGTCTACAAGCCGGTCAAAAAGCCATTTTCCAACCCAACACTCAACTCAAAGATGGTCTTTCTGTAAAGACTGGGAGCATCCATGAATAAAACACTTATTTCTTGCCAAGGAATTTCAAAGGTTTACTTCAAAGGCAAACAGGAGATCACTCCCCTCAACGAACTCGATTTAGAAATCATTCAAGGCGAGTTCCTCGCCCTCATGGGACCTTCTGGCAGTGGTAAAACAACCCTCCTCAACATCCTTGCTGGCATTGATTCCCCGACTCATGGCAAACTCTTTTTTAAAGAGCAAGACATCAGCCAACTCAAGCGTCGACAGCTCACCAATTTTCGTGCGCAAAACATGGCTTATATCTTTCAGCTTTATCACTTAATCCCCGTCTTAACTGCCTACGAAAATGTTGAACTCCCCCTACTGACGCATAGACTCTCAGCCAAGCAACGTCATGATCGCGTTTGCCGTGCGCTTGAACTCGCGAATATTGCCGACCGCGCCGATCATTATCCCAAACAATTATCCGGTGGTCAAGAACAACGCGTAGCAATTGCGCGTGCCCTAGTCACTGATCCTCCTCTTATTGTTGCGGATGAACCCACAGGTGATCTCGACCAAGAATCAGCCCAAGCGATTTTAAAGCTCTTGAAATCACTTTGTGCAGAACTCAACAAGACTGTTGTCATGGTGACCCACGACCCAAAAGCTGCCGCCTATGCGGATCGCACCCTCTTCCTCGAAAAGGGAGTCTTAATCAAAGGTGACCATCATGTGGCTCATTAACCTCAGCCTACTGTCTTTTAAACAAATTCGGCGACATTGGTTGCGCTCGCTTCTCACAGTTGCGGGCACGGCTTGTGGTATGTTTTTGTTTATGACGGTCGAAACTTTCCAAGATGGCTTAAAAAGCGCAACGGAAATGCAAGCAGGAGACGACACACTCGTTGTCTACCGCGATAAACGTTTCTGCCCCTTTACCAGTCGCTTACCAGAAGATTACTCGAGCAAGATCGCAAAGATAAACGGCGTCAAAAGTGTGGTTCCCGTTCAAGTCATTGTTAATAACTGTGGAACGAGTCTCGACACCATAACTTTCCGTGGGTTCCCCGCAGGTGAATTTCAGAATTATTTCGCTGGAAAAGACATGGATCCCAGTCTCTATGAGTCTTGGAAAATGGCGTCAGATTCAGCGATACTCGGCAAAGAATTTGCCGAGCGCCGAGGACTCAAAGCCGGCGATCGTTTTGATGCCGCAGGCATTACCGTGAGAGTTTCAGGTATCTTACAATCTGATGACCCCCAGGATCAAAACACCGCTTTTGTTCACCTCGATTTCTTGCAGAAATCATCTAAGCGTGGGCTCGGTGAAGTGACGCAATTTAACGTTAAAGTCAATGATCATACTCAACTCGATCGAGTCGCCAAAGAAATTGACCAAACTTTTCGTTACGATCGTGAGCCCACTCACACGCGTCCTGAGAAAGCCTTTATTGCGAATACCGCAAAAGACATGATTGAACTCATCTCTTTCACGCGCTGGTTGGGTCTGGCTGCCGTATTAGCCGTCAGTTTTCTCATCACCAACACAGTGATTATTGCTGTTCGAGGTCGTGTCACTGAAAATGCCGTTATGCAAGCTATGGGTTTCCAAATGGAACACCTCGTTTGGATGACTCTTGCCGAAGGCTTATTCATGGGCCTCATTGGCGGTTTCAGTGGGATTGCGGGGGCCTACCTCTTCCTCATTAATGGCAACTTTGCGATTTCCGCAGAGGGCTTAAGCATTGTCTTTAACATTCATCTCGAAACAGTTTTAAAAGCGAGCGTCTTGGCTTTGGCAATCAGTTTTGTTGCGGGTATTTATCCTGCATTCCATTCGATCCAAGGTCATTTAGTCAATCGTTTAAGGAGTCACTAATGTTTACATATACACTCATGAACTTAGTCAAATCCCCTTTGCGAAGTCTGCAATTATTCGCTAGTTGCTTCCTAGTATTTATGCTCATTTTATTGGCCTCATCTTTCCAAGAGAGCATGTCTTCGAGCCTTTCAGTCAATAGCGATGACAAAAATGTCATTCTTCTTGGTACGGGAAGTGAAGAAAGTCTAGAGCGCAGCGAAGTTCATCAAAGTGCAATTGCGGCAGCTAAAACGATCCCTGGGCTGAAGAAATCTTTTGATCAAAGTGCCGTATCACCTGAAATCCACTACAATTCTGTTCTGCAGTTTAATGGCGTCGACAAAGAAGCACTCATTCGTGGCGTTCAAAAAACGGCATTAAACGTCTACCCTGCACTCGAACTCCACGAAGGTCACTTTCCCAATAGCGGAGAAATCATGGTGGGACGTTTTGCTTGGAAAAGACTTGGCCTCACCCCAAGTGAACTTAGCATTGGCAAAAGCATTATTTTTGAGAAACAGGAGTTCACCATCGCAGGCATTTTTGCTGCACCTGGCACTTTGATGGAATCCGAAATCTGGATAAACCTCAACGACATGATTTCTCTAACTCAAAGAGATAGTATTTCGTCCATCACCTTGCGACTCGATCAAGCTGAATTTGATGACGTGGATCTCTTTGCTAAACAAAGGCTCGACTTGCAAGTGGCTGCGATTAGTGAACAGGATTACTACGCTAAAGTCAGTTCCTTTTATGAGCCGATTCAATTCATGGCCTGGCTCACAGCCCTACTGATTGCTTCGGGCGCTCTCTTTGGTGGACTCAATACTTTTTATGCCGCCGTCGAAAGCCGTAAAAAAGAGCTTGCCACTTTACAGGCCATCGGCTTCCAACGCAGTAAACTTTTCCTCTCTTTGTATGGTGAATCACTGCTTATTCATTTGGCCGCTTATGTGTTTGCCATTTCATCTGCCATGTATTTTTTTCCTATGGTGAATATCAATTTCGGAAGTACCTTTTTCACTTTGGGAATCACTCACCTACAAATCTTTTTTGGCTTTGCACTGGCAATCGTCCTTGCTTTTGCGGTCATTATTCTTCCTGGATGGCACTGTCTCCATCCTCAACTTAACAGCACCCTTAACGATTAGGAGTTCATTATGAAATACCTCACCCTTACACTCGCGGCTCTCAGCTTACTTATCTTCACTTCATGCCAAGAAGAAAAAGCTGCGACCCCCGCAAAAGCTCCCGTAGCAGAGATTACTCTCGACCCGACACTTTTCAGTCAAAAACTTGATGAGGGCGTCACTATTAGCGAAGCCCGCAAACTCAAAGCAGGAGATCAAGTTACTGTCAATGGGAAAATCATGGGTACTAATACGGTCTTTGTTGATGGCCGCGCCTCTTTTGTGATGGGCGATCCCGAAAAGCTCACTTCTTGCGATCTTCGCGAAGGTGACAGCTGTAAGTCCCCTTGGGATGTCTGCTGCGAAGATAGCAAAGATATAACTGCGAATACTCTAAGTGTTCAGTTGGCAGATGAGAATGGCATGGTTTTAAAAACGGGCCTCAAGGGAAAAAGTGGCCTCAAAGAACTCGCTTTGCTAACTGTTCAAGGCACTGTTTCACCACAGTCAAGTGAGCAAGCCATGATCATCAACGCCACTGCCATCCAAGTTAAGTAAATTCCCCTAAATGCTAATTCCTCAAGAGGAATTAGCATTTCATCACTTCACTTTACGAAGCATCATAAGGCGAAAGTCCATGACTTGATCGCCGGGAATTTTTAGAGCACGCATTTCGATCTTTTGCTGGCCTTCTTTTAAGACGACTGTTCCAAGCTTTAAAGCCTTGAAGTCTTTAACGTAGGATTCCCCTCGTTTTGAGCGATCTTCTTTCATACCAAAGAGTGGCGGATCATGGGCTTTAGTAATTTTCCCATCGATAGAGCTATCACCAAAACTAATCCTGAATTCAGAACCTTCGGAGCCCTTGAGACAGGTGTAGTAAATTTCGACTTCATACTCACCGGCATGCTGAACTTTAGCATCAAAAGAAATCGAGTCAGAAAGTTTTTTCCAATTAGTAAAGAAAGAACAATTCGGGAATTTATTAGAACGAGTGATTCCTTCTGATGCCCGACCATCACGAGCAGGAATTTGAGTCCACTCAAAATCTTTATGGCAAATCACAAAGGGACGCCCATCCTTCTGTGACATCAGTTGTTTATCTTCACGATCATAAATTTTAAGTTCACTCATAAGTTGAGTTTTTAAATGACTTAGCTCCTTTCTCAAATCATTTTCTTGTGCTCGGTCATTTCTCATATCATAAAGACGACCTTGACTATCTAAGCGATGATGCTGAGAACGCAGTGTCATTTTGCCTCGCCAATAAGCCAACATAGTTCTTTGATCATTCCAGTTTTTCTCTTTGCCGGTAAGTAGGGAACTAAAATCGAGGCCATCGAGCTTTTTCTTACTCTGAAACTCGATTCCCGCCATACTGCTCAATGTAGGAAGTAAATCTATCGCCCCTGTCACTTCTTTAATCACTTGACCTTGGGCCACTTTTTGCGGCCAGCGCAAATGCAGTGGCGAACGAACGCCGCCCTCATCTACACTACCTTTCTTGCCCTTCATCTCACCATTCCAACGCGGGCTATTGGGGCCATTATCACTGAAGTATAAAACAATGGTATTATCAGCAATTTGAAGTTCATCTAATTTATTTAGCACGCGTCCCACATTCCAGTCAATATTCTCGCACATCGCCAAAGCTGCCTTAACGAAGTCTTCGCCATGCCCCCACTTTTTGTTATAGGTATTTTTCATCGTGAGTGTTTTGTCTTGATACTTTTCCCAAAAACGATCTGGAACCTGCATGGGTGAGTGCGGTGTATTATAGGGTAAATAAACTAGAAAAGGTTTTTCCTTGTTCTCTTCAATAAAGTCCATTGCCTTGGATGTAAAATCATCAACGCAAAAGCCCTGCCCTTTCACTATTTTGCCATTGTGCTCCAACATGGGCGAGTAGTAATTCCCCCAATGACCTGAACAAAAACCATAAAATTCGTCAAAGCCTCGACCATTTGGATGGTAGGGATACTGCATTCCACTATGCCATTTCCCAAAAGCGCCAGTTGCGTACCCAGCTTTTTTAAACACATCAGCAATTGTCTGTTCATCAAGGTTAAAACGTTCACCACCTTCAGAGGTACTGCGGACTCCACTGCGAAAGGCATAACGCCCAGTTAAAAGTTCAGCCCGTGTTGGAGAACAAACAGGCTGAACATAGAAGTTTTCAAACAGGGCTCCATCGTGAGCGAGAGAGTCAATATTGGGCGTTGAGATATCTTTATTGCCATTGATACTTAGGTCACCCCATCCTTGGTCATCCGTTAAAAAAATGATGATATTAGGTTTTTTATTTTCTGCTGCCATAAACTGAATTAAGGCGATAAGTACTAAGGCAATATATTTCATTAAATATCCTAGTGAGCTGATTTATCTTTTTTCTTCTTTTTCTTGAGGGGCGTATCTAAACTTTTTAAATAGGCCACTACATCTCTTAATTCCTCGGGCTTCATGAGCATATGCATTGGTGGCATGGGTGAAACCGGGGGCATCATCGTTTTTATCTTAGAGCGTTGATAGGCAGTAACTTTACCATCGGCTCCTTTGACTTTAACTACGGCTTTGTTTTCTCCCATATAAGTGCCACTATGAGTTTTTCCGTCATTAGTCGTCACACTTGTTATTCCGTAGCCTGGGGCAACTGCGGCACCAGGATCAACTATGGCTTCTAACAAGTAGCGACGGTCATACATTTTCCCCATCAAAGTGAGGTCGGGTCCCACATCCGCACCAAAGCCATTGACTTTATGACAACGTAAACATTGAGCTGCGCCGTGATTAAAAAAGACATCTCGACCTTGATTCATATCTCCACCTTCAATGGCATAAGCGAATTTATCAGTATTTTTCCCCGCTGCCATCTTGGCATCATAAGTCGCTAGTTTTGACTTAAAAGCTTCACTTGTTTTAGTTCTCGATGAATTAAGGATCTCTAATAAGGCTTCTCTATCACCTTTTCCCTCTGTGGCTAAATCCACTTGTTTGAGCAGAATTGCATCATTTACTGAACTTTTCGCCATAAGATCATAGGCTAATTGACGTTCTTGCACCTGGCCCTTTTGACTAATTCTCCCTGCTTCAACTTGGGCTTTTGAAGCGTCCAAATCATTTAAAACCCTAAGTGCTTTAAGTCGAATGGCGATGCTCTTGTCATTTAATAATTTAATCACTGAAGGCGTTTTTAATTCTTGGCGTTCATGCAAGGCTTGAAAAGCTCCCAAACGAACTTCATCAATGAGCGCAACATTATTCAAATGTGCCACTAAGATTTCCGAAGTCACGGGGAATTTACATCTCGTTGCTAAACGATTCACTTGGGCAAGAAGTTTACCTTTGGCAACTTTAAAGAGTTCTCCCAATTGAGCATGGAGGACTTGTTTTATGTCCTGCCTCTCAAGTTTATATTCTCGAGGCAGACCTGTAGTATTGTCCAAAGGAGCTTTATCATCCCAAGCTTGTAAGGCTGCCACAGCTTCTTGAGTCATGCTTTCGCTTAAATCTTGACGAGCTGCGTATTTCAGTAAACGTTCTGCCGACGCTTTATCACCGAGATAGAAGTTCGCATTGATAAGTCGTAAATGCATCAGTTCATCAACTTTATTTTGCGGCTTAGGCAAATCAAGTAAGAGTTTGGCTAAGGCTTCTTGTGCACCACCTTCAATGACGCGATCATTAATTGCTCGCATGGCTTCATAACGAACTTTCATATCGCTATCTTTTAAGAAAACCTGAATTGCTGGATCTAAATTTTTTCTCATGGCGAGAAGAACGATCATACGAACTGCAGGAGAAGAGTCTTGGGCATACTTCACATAAGAATTAGAATCTTTCATGCCCGCGAGCCCCATCATCAAGCCATGTTGGAGGAAGCGGTCTTTACCTGCATTTTTACGCTGAGCTTCAATGATTGCGGGAATCGCAGATGCGTCCGCAATGCGACCGAGACCAATGCCTGCGTACATTGCTGTTCGAGGAAACTTGTCTTCAAGTGCTTGGATCATTTCTTTTAGCGCGGAAGAATCTCGGTGATCACCTAGAACTCGTGCGCACTGCGCTCTCACTTGATCATCTGAATCATTCAACAAAAGATTTTTCAATTGAGCGAGAAGCGAACGATCTTTATTCGCCAGCATACCGAGCCCCCAAACACCATGAACACGTTGAAGCTGTGGCGCTGACTGATCTTTTGCGGCTTTCGCAAAAAGCTTTGCGGCATCATTCCTCTTGGCCAGTTCAAATTGAGCTCGAAGCCTAATTTGCTGATGATCTCTTGCGAGTAGCGAATAAAGCTCATTACTGGTTTTTAAAGTAAAGTCACTTGTGAGGATTTTTTCATTCTCACGCACCTCGGCTTTATCCGTCTCTCCGGGCACTTCCAAGGTAAAAATATTGCCTTCGTCACGATTGAGGTAGCCACCATTATTGAACTCGGAAACATACATTTTGCCATCGGGTCCAAAATCCATATCCACCATATTGCAGCCCACAAAGAAATCTTCGAGATTAATCATCTTAAAGCCCGCACCAGCCTCTTCCACATCAAACATAGAGATATTCGTTCTGGGTACACCGCCTCTAAAAATATTCACAAAGAACTTATTATCGTATTTATCGCCTAGTGAATTAGATGGATTGTAGAGAAAGCCCGACGGGCCGCCCTGAATCTGACCTATTGTCGGCATGACATAGGCCGGTTGATTCTCATCATTGGCATAAAAGAGGCGCTCGGTCATCCAGGAACTATTTAAAGACTTTTTTTCAGCGTAATCGTAAGAACGAAAGTTTAATTTAGAAGCAAAAGCCAAGAGATTTTGATGACCTGCATGCCAGCCCGAATCTCCACCTTCCACAAGATAATTGATACGTTCCAAATCACCTTTATCAGAATCGTTATCCGCCGTAAAAAGGTTGCCGTAATCATCGAAAACCAACTCCTGCGGATTACGCAAACGATCGTAAAAAACTTCTAAGTTAGAACCATCAGGATCACAACGAAAGACAGCTCCTTCATTGGGACCGTGAAACTTCTTGCCTTCTTTAGTTGTGAAGCTAAAACCGCGATCACCAATCGACCAATAGAGTTTCCCATCTGGTCCCCAAGACAGACCGTGCATATCATGACCGGAATAACTCATGCGAATCCCAAAGCCGTCCTGTAGAGAAGTTCTTTTGTCCGATAAACCATCGCCATTTGTATCTTCCATCATCCACAAATGAGGAATATTGGTGTAATACACTTTACCATCACGTTCAATAATGCCGAGACCTGGGCCATCAAGGATATCGTTAAAACCATCGGCAAATACTTTTGCGCTATCCGCACGGCCATCGCCATTTGTATCCTCGAGGACTTTAATAATATCTTGCTTGGCAGTGTAATGTGATTCAGGGTGCTTATCATAATGTTTTTCATACATCGCCAAGCGATCTTCACTCGATTGAATCAGGATATCATCTAAAAGCATGTAGGGACGGTGACGGATATCATCCACACCAAAACGCCAACGGTGAATCTCCGTAACCAGTAGGCGTCCCTTCGAATCAAAAGCAATCGCCATGGGATTCGTGATTTGAGATTTATCTGCCCATAAACGTGCCTTAAAACCTTCAGGCATTTTAAAATTCTTCATCTTCTGAGCTTCGGCTTTTTCGTAATCCTTAGGACTCTTAGCCTGCAAGCTCATTCCAAGCATCAAAGCTAAGGAAGTTAGCCTCAGAAATTTATCAGTAAACTTCATCATAAAGTCACCCTAAACTGAATATGTTTTGCTAAAATCAGTGCGTAATTTAATAAGCAAATCACGCGTCATCTTGATACCTTCAATTTCACCTAATTTCTTACCCTCATACTCAATACCCACATGACCGCGATAGCCTGATTTTATTACTAAATTCATAATTCTATGATAATCAGTATTGATTTCATTGCCTTCATTATCAAAATCATGACTTTTTGCACTTACACCTTTAGCATAAGGCATAAGCTCTCTCACACCTTTATAACGATCATATTCTTTGAAATTACCAAAATCTGGAAGTGTACCACAATTGGGCATATTCACTTTTCGCATAACACCAGAAAGCCATTGACCGTTAGAAGATAAGCCTCCATGATTTTCAACTATTACATTAATATTATAATCTGAGGCAAATTGAGATAGAGAACTTAAACCATCAGTCGCTAGTTCCATCTGTTCAAGATATGAACCTTGAGAACGTGCATTGACACGAATAGAATGACAGCCCAAATACTTAGCTGCTTCCACCCAAGCATAGTGTTTCTCTACGGCAAGTTTTCTCTTTTGTTCATTAGCATCACCGAGCTGACCAAGACCATCGCACATAATCAGTAAACTCTTGACTCCATTGTCATCGCAACGCTGCTTAAGGCCTCGTAAATAATTCTTATCCGTACTTTGAAAGAATTTATTGACGTATTCGACTGCATTAATATCAAAAGTTTTTTTGGTAAACTCAGGAAATTGAAGATTATTTAATTCTTTTGCTTTCAACTTTCTATGAAGCGACCATTGAGCTAAAGACAGATCAAACAATAGACCTTCTTCTTGAGCTTGAGCTGAAACTTCTTTTTTGCTCTCACATGAAACTGAAAGGAATGATCCTGCAGTAATTGCACTTGCGCCTTTAAAAAAATTTCTACGATTAATTTCTGTCATGATTCATTCCTATTTTAATTAAGTTCTTTCATCCTCTTTCGTTCCAACAGACCACAGATGGACAGCTTTCACATAAATTGTCCTTAAAATAAAACATGTGACTCAAAAAAAGAAGATTTTATAAAGATAAATACCAAAAGTACTACAGACCTTAACAGCCATTAGTGACTTAAATTTCGAACTATTGCTATAATGAGCACAAAAAAAGCTAGTTCATTAAGAACTAACTTTTCTTACAGAAGTTTGGTGAATTGGTCGATTTTGATAAGTTTAACTAGTAAAAAACACTGAATGAAAACACCAAATCCTTAGGGCTGAGAGGGGATGATCGCGTAACGAACTTTACTTTCTTGGACATGACTCGTTTTAAAAGTAACTTGACTTAAAGTCCTTTTTGTTAGGGCTTTCTTGTACTCAAAAACAGCTAAAATGCGTAAGCTTTTGCCATCATGCTTATATTTAAAACTCGTTACTACAACTCCATCCGTACGACCTTTGCCAATTTCTTTGAGTCCTGGAACTTTTACTAAGACGGCTAATTCTTCATTGGTATCAATTAAAATCTTTTGATTCTCTACTTTGGCTAAAGTAATGCGCTCTTCTTTTTTCTCAGTTTTGTCGGGCCAAAAATCTTTTACAGTGGTTTTTAATATCTGAATTTTTCGTCCCGCTAACCAATCATCAATATCTTCTTTTAGATCTTTGGCATTTAGCGAAAAAGCTAAAAACATTAATAATACATACTTCATTAATAATCCTCGTTTTATCTCTTAAATTCTCATACAAGAACCGCATTCAAAAGATTCGCAAATCCATCCTCAAAAGGATTCATCTTCAAAGGTGATTTTATCCCTAAAGTCACGCCTTTTTAGTTTCTGCATATTCGAGAAGGTACTTTTTGATAAAAAAGCATAGGCTTTATGTAACTCGGAAAAATATTTCTTGTTTATTAATGCTAAATGACTTAGCTTAATTCATTAAAATAATTTTCTTAAAGCTTTCAATCTTAAAAGGATGTTTTCCATGTCTTATTCTCGACGCCAGTTCATTAGCCGTTCCGCGCAACTTTCTTCAGCACTGATGTTGGCAGGAAGTACTCAAGCCTACGAGGACTCAAGTTCAGAAAATGATCAATTTGGTAAAGTGCTTCCTCGTAGAAAGCTTGGCAAAACATCTTTAAATCCAACAGTCTACACGGTCGGCGGTTGGCATGTGGGCCGACAGACTGAACTCGGCGCACAAGGCATCATTGAAAATGCTATCAAGCAAGGTGTGCGCTTTTTTGATACCGCAAATATTTATCAAGGCGGTAAAAGTGAGCGACATTATGGGAAGTTTCTCACTCCGAAATACGGCAAGCAGGTAGAAATCATGAGTAAGAGCATGGCTAAAAATAGTGCTCAACTACAAAAACACTTAGATCAATCATTCGAAAGTCTAAAAGTCGATGTCATCGACCTCTTTATGATCCATAGTATTGGCAGTCCATCAGATGTGGATAACCGTCTCAAAAATGGTGTTCTTGATCTTTTAATAGAATATAAAAAGAAAGGTAAGATCAAACACATAGGTTTCACTGGGCATAGAGATTTTGAAGCTCACGTTCACCTTCTCAATAAAAATCTACCCGAAATTGAGGCCTGCCTCATGCCCATCAACCTGGCTGATCCATCCTACAAGAGTTTTATCAACAGCACTATGAAAACCATGACAGAGAGAAAAATGGGAATTCTTGCTATGAAGTCACTCTGTAATGGTGGCTTTTTCGGTAATGGTAAATCAGGTCGCCGCTATAAGGACGTCCCAAGTGTCATCCCCAATAAAGTCAGCATTGCTCAGGCTCACCACTTTGCCCTATCTCTACCCATTTCAACCCTGGTGAGTGGCGTCGATGAACCTCAGCAAATCCACGATAACCTGAAAAACATCTGGAACTTCAAGCCGCTCTCCAGCAAAGAACAGGCCGAACTCATCGAGCGCTGCCGCCCTGCTGCCGAAACGGGAAAAATGGAAAACTTTAAGGCTTAATTAAAAGCTTTTAAGGAACAGATTAAATAATTTACATTATTTTCCCGAAAGGAGTCCAAAATTTAAAAGTACTTGCGTTCAACAGTTCAAACCAACTAAACTGGAAGCAAGATGAAACTACTGAAAAACTTTTTTATTTTACTTGTGGGCTGCTTTGGAATAAGCTCTTACAGCATCGAAAGATGGGCGGTAAAACCACAAACAGACCTTTTTGAAAATCAGGTCGGGACTTATATCGAAAATATTAAACTCAAAGATGCCAATGGGCAGGAGCTGGATCTTTACTGCAAAGAGAGTCCACTCACCGTCATTAGCATATTTGACTTTGATTGCCCCCTAGCCCTCAAGATTTCTCCGAAGATAAAAAGACTTGAACAGGAGTTTCCCGAACTCAAGTTTCAACACGTTTATATTAATGACCTAGAAAGTACCGAGGAAGTGGCGCAACAGTTTCAAAAACGTCAGTACACAGGGCAACTTCTCAATGATAACAACGAGTTATTTATTCAAACTCTCAATGTAAAAACGACTTGCGAAAACTTTGTCATCGATAATAAAGGAACTCTGCTCTACAGGGGAGCTTTTGACGATCAGTATGGCATCAACATCACCAAAAAGCAGCCTGAAAATCATTATTTGAAAGATGCTCTCAAAGCCGTGATTCAAGGCAGAAATATAACCTATGCGCTTACGGAAGCTCCCGGCTGCATGGTTAGTGCGGATGAAGTAAAACAGAAACAGGAAATCACTTACCACAAAGATGTTGCCAGAATCCTACAAAATAAATGTCAGCAATGTCACAGAGAGGGAGGCGTCGGTCCCTTTAAACTCATGAGCTATTCCCAGGCTAAACGTCGCGGAAAAATGATTGATTATGTGCTTACTAAAGGTTTAATGCCACCCTGGTTTGCAGAAGAAGGCGGTCCCTGGCTCCACAACTTCGATTTATCACCAAGAGAAAAAGAAACGCTGCTGAACTGGCTCAAATCAGGAAGTCCTGAAGGAGACATAGCTCATGCCCCGGCTCCTAAAAACTGGTCAAGTGAAGGTGACATCACCAATCCCGACCTCATAGTTAAGTTCCCTAAAGTCAAGGTCAAGGCAGAAGGTTTTATGGACTATGAGCATGTCATGGTAAAAATCCCCATTACAGAAGATAAGTGGGTGAGATCTATTGAAACGAGAACTGAAAACCCACAGGTTCTTCATCACGCTTTATCCTTTGTGACCAAAAACAAAAACCAAAAAAACGTCAATGCCATTAGAGGCTACTTCTCCGGATACGTTCCTGGAACCTCAACACAAACTTACCCTGAAGGCATGGGTAAACTTCTACCTAAGGATTCCTACCTCATCATCCAACTTCACTACACTCCCAATGGCACTCCAGTTGAGGACCAAGTATCACTAGTTTTTGACTTCTACGACGAGCCACCTAAGCACATCCTTGAAGTCAAATCTGCCTATAGCAAGAAAATCCATATTCCACCTCACGCCGAAAACCATATTATCACTGCTGAACATAAATTTCATCAGAGCGGCTTCTTAACGGCCTTCAATCCCCATGCTCACCTCCGCGGTAAATCTTTCAAATATGAACTAGTTGAAGCCAACGGTAAAAAACAGATTCTACTCAATATTCCAAATTATGACTTTAACTGGCAAATGGATTATCAACTGGCTGAACCGGTTTACGTTCCCCAAGGAGCAAAATTATTAGTAACGGCGGCCTACGATAATTCAACAAATAACAAAGCTAATCCCAACCCCAATGCAACTGTACGGGCAGGAGAACAAACCGATGATGAAATGATGATTGGCTACTTCAATTGGTATGCGGAGAACGCAAATTCATCCTCAAAAGTTCAAGTGAAAAGTACCAAAGAACCACTACCCAATTCTTTAAAGAAATATGCGCTAAAGATTAAAGAAAAAGTAATCTCTGGAGAACTCAATCGTCAACAAGCTAAAAATCTACTTACAAAAAACATCCAAAAAGGAGTCAAAACTGGAGCTTATCAAAAAGACAAAGTACCGCAATACGTCCATATTTTAAAAAATCAATTTAGCCAACTTTAGGAGGACATCATGAGACTTCAATTATTCACTCTCATCTGCATCATTTCATCCGCAAGCCTTTGCGCGAATAACAAAATGCTTAAACCCTTAAATAAACTACTCCAGCATTTTGATCAACTCGACAGAAATCAAGATGGAAACTTATCGCAAGAAGAGCTGCAAATTCTTCAGAAGAAAATGGCACAAAACAAAAACTTTAGCTTAGAAAAACTCATCAATCATTTAGACAAAAATTCGGACAAGGGAATCAGTAAAATGGAATTACAGACAGTACTCAATTCCAATGGAAATTTAAGCACAAAAGTAAGTTCAGAACCTAGTAGTAATATTGAAGCAAGCCCCTACGAAAGTAAATCATTTCTCAACCTCAGCTATGGTGAACACGAGCGCAATGTCATGGATGTGTGGCTAGCGAAATCAGATCAGTCAAGCCCCATGGTTATTTATATTCACGGTGGTGGCTTTAAAGGTGGCGATAAAAAGAAAGGCTTACGCTATAGAGATAGCTTCCTAAAAGAAGGAATTTCTTTTGCTGCTATTAATTACCGTTTCCTTCCACAGACCCGCAATGGCGTCTTCGATTGTTTTAACGATTCTAAGCGCGCACTACAATTCATCAGTAGTAAAGCTCAAGAATGGAACCTAGACAGAAGTAAATTTGCTTTGTGCGGAGGCAGTGCCGGTGCAGGAACTTGCCTTTGGTTAGCATACAAAGACGACATGGCTGATCCGAACAATAGCGATCCAATTCTAAAAGAATCCACAAGAGTGGCCGCTGTAGCTGCTCTAAATACACAATGTTCTTATGACTTCACAAAATGGACAGCTATGTTTGAACTTGAACCTCAAAAGGGTAACGAAGCTGAGCTCGAGTTTTTTTACGGTCTTAAACCAGGAGAACTTAAGACTGAGAAAGGACAGCGCCACATTCAGGACGCTGACCTTGTGAATCATATAAGTAAAGATGACCCACCCCTCTATGCGAATAACAAGACGCGCGGCGGTAAAGTGGATATAAATGACAAAGGTCATGTCCAGCACCATCCTCTTCACGTAAAAGCCTTAAAAGACAAAGCTCAAGAAGTCGGCCTTAGGCATCAATGCCACGCTCATGCTATTGGAATTAATGACAACCCGGAAGATGATACTTTTCACGGCTTTTTAATTCGAGAGCTTAAAAAATAAGTTCGTTATAAAGCCCTCAATTTCACAAGAGAATTTTAGTTCTTTCCTTTATCACCTTAAGCAATTATACTATTCCCCATAGATATCTAAATAAACTTATGAGTAATTTTGAATGAATGATGACAAGGACTTTTTTGATTCGATGAATCCCAAGCTCTCTGGTTTTTATGAGCCCGATCATCAATCAGCTGAACACCTCTTTCCCATTCAGGAAGAACTACAAGGCTTAGTTGATAAATTTCAGGATTCGAAAAAGCTAGCTTCAGGAAGCATGAAGGAAATCTTTGAAGTCAAAGATCTCCCAAGCGGACGAAAAGTCGCCAAAGCAAAGTTACGCGACAGCTCAGATCCAAAAGCAGTTGAAAGCTTTCTTCGAGAAGCTCGCCTAACCGCATCATTACAGCACCCCAATATCATTCGAATTTACGATATCGCTTACGATGATTACCCTTGGTTTAGCATGGAGCTTATTGAAGGTCAGTCACTGGAAGAAAAAATTCAAAACCACCGCAATAAGCTGGAAACTTGGCCATTATTTGAAAGGCTCGATATTTTTAATAAAATTTGCGATGCCATTGCCTACGCTCATTCCAAGAACGTTCTTCACCTAGATATTAAACCGGAAAACATCCGACTTGGTCGCTATGGTGAAGTAATTGTCTGTGACTGGGGCTTGGGCCACATTCTCTACTCAGATGAACCCAATACCGAAGACTACCAACTGGATAAATTTGATCTACAAAATGATAAAACCATGCATGGCTACTTTCGTGGAACTCCAGGTTACATGGCACCCGAAAGAATGGAAAACGACAAGTCTCCTCAGGCTGATATCTTTTCGCTAGGAGCCTTGCTCTATACCTTGCTCAATGGCTATATTCCCTTCGCTGGGAAAAACATGACGGACATCTTAAAAAACACAACCGAGGGCAAAGTCAGACCTGCGAGTTCCAAATTAGCCATTGGCATTAGCTCTATTTATACAAAAGCACTTCAAGTTGATTCCAGTAAGCGTTACTCCAGTGTTGAAGAGCTCAAACAGGACATCAATAAATTCAGAGAAGGCTATGCGACAATTGCAGAAAATGCCGGTTTCTTGAAACAACTTAAGCTGCTCATTAAACGAAACACCCTGACCTGCTCCATCGTATTGGCATTTATACTTTTAATCAGCTTCATCTTAAATAGCTACATCTCTGATATTAAGCGGGGCAGAAAAATAGTTATGAAGCAAAAAGAGCAAGCTGAAAAAAACTTAGTCATGTACAAAGCTGAGCAGAAAAACAAAGAAGAAATTGCCCGGCATTTTTCAGCTCTTCTAGTTGAGGCGACAAAAAATAATCTCCATGGCTTTGAGCTCAATAAATCTTTAAAACACCTCAACTACGCTGTTAAACAACACCCCGAAAACGCCGAAGCGTGGTTGGTGAAAGGCTATGCTCATTTTATTGGACATCAATTTGCCGAAGCTCATCAGGCTTTTGAAAAATCCGGCTTTGAAAATGAAATTCAAAAAGCCAAAGCCATATCTGCACAGCATATGAATAATCAAGGGATGTTAAATATCGATGACACCCTGCAAGTCATAAAAGGTTTTGGAGAAAAACCTGAGCTTGTCTTGAGTTTTTTCTTTATTTACGACGGCCAAAATCGCGCTAAGCTCGATGAGCACAGCCAGCTTGTTAAGTACTATTTGGAAAAGCGCAATAAAGCCGAGAATTTCAACTTTATATATGCCGAGAATTCTTTAGATGTCTCCAATAACTCCGGTCTTTTTTATGTTGATAGTGAAGTCATTCCCGGCTCCAGCAGTTTTCCCCTATTCAAATTCCTCAATTTAAAAACTCTAAACCTCAGCAACACAAACTTTAGCAAGCTCGACCAACTTCAGGGTTTAAAACTCGAGTCTCTGGATATCAGTCACAGCTTAGTTTTAGATCTTAGACCCCTACTCAAAATGCCCAGCATAAAAAAAGTGGTCCTTAGTCAAGACCAAAGTAAAATGGCGAGAGGAAAGTGGCCCTTTCAAATTGAATACAGCAAAGCAAACCCAAGTAGTAATATTGACAAAGGAGTTAAAAGACTACTCAGTTCATTTGAAGCTCTTGATTTAGATAGGAGTGGAGAACTTTCAATGAACGAACTCCTGCAAGCAGCTCATCAATATGGAGAACGGGAATTGAAGCTTTTCTTAAAGTTTTGTGATAAAGACAAGAATGGATCTATTTCGGTAAAAGAAATTAACACCTTTAAGCTCGATGAATTTAAGAAGCTTCTTGAGGCGGAAAAGAATTAATTTATTCCAAGTCGCTGCGCAATAGACTAATCTCTTCGATTAAACGTGCCTTCACCCTATTTTTAGACTTATACACACTATTCTCTTTGAGATTAAGAGTTTCTGCGATCTCCGCAACGGACTTACCCTCCAAACTCATTTCAAAAACCTTTAAAGCCTGCCCAGGGAAACTTTTCTTAATGCGTTCCATAGCCATGTTGCTAATATAATTTTCCCATTCCTTGCGAATAATTTCGTCGATTTCATGATCAGAATAAGTTTCATTCATTTCCTCTGCGGCTTTACTGAGCTTATTACTATGACTTTGACTTGAACGGATATAACTGATGACATGGTTTTTTATCACGGTACTCAGCCAGGTTCTAAAACGCGCCTTATGCGGATTATAATTGAGTTCCGGTAACTTGTTCCAAACTTTAAAAAGAATCTCCTGAACTAAGTCCTCGGCTTCCGAATGACTTAAATTCATACGCCGAATGACGACATAAATATACCTCCGGTAAATTTGAGCAAAAGTCTCCCACGACTCTTCGTCGTGCTGATCCCTCAGTCTGGCAATTAAAGTTTGTCTCGTTTGCTTCATAGCTCAATGTATTCCCATTATCTCATCAATAAAGCCTTCTAAATTCAATTTCAAAAGACTTATAAACTGATGAACGCAGCAGGAAAGGAATTTTGGACTAAGAAATCAAATTTCTCGAACTTATTCAATAAGAAACTAAGCTTTAGTAGGCTTACGCTTGAAAAACCCCATGATTTTGTCACTGAGTACTTCGTCAGAGAGCACACCGAAGAAAATCACGAGGCCAGTAATCGCGTCCGCGAGAGAGCTTGGGTAGCCGAGAAGATTAATCATATTTTGGATGACGAGTAAAATGACCGTTCCCACAATAATACCGTAGATAGAGCCTTCTCCACCACGCAGGCTACAGCCACCTAAAACGGCAGCGGCAATCGCATAAAGTTCATAAAAGTTGGCATGAACTGAGGGAGTGATTGAACTGGTGTAAAAGGCGAAAAGGATAGCAGAAAAAGCCGTTAGCAAACAACTAATCATATAAACGGCAATGATAATTTTATTCGTATTAATCCCAGAGTACTTAGTGGCTTCTTCGTTGCGACCAACTGCATAGAGGTAACGCCCAAACACCGATTTATGCAGTACAACAATCATGATAGCCGCAATGATAAGCATGTAGATAAAAGCCATGGGCACTTTAACAAAACCCATACTAATCGTCCCCGCACAAGCATTATAGAGGAAATCTAAATTCTGTTTCGCATCGATGTAGCCCACGGAAGTATCTTCTGCTATATAGCGCGACAGCCCTCGATAGGATAAAAGCCCACAGAGGGTAATGATGAAGGCCTGCATTTTGAATTTACCAATCAGTAAACCATAGACAAAACCAACAAATAAGGATACCCCAAGCACAAGTGCCAAGCCAAGGGGCCAAGAGAGCTCAGGAATCCATATCACAGGTGAATCCCCGGTGAGGGTGTAAAAGAAAATTACCCCAAGTAGTGACATCAATGAGCCCACTGAAAGATCAATCCCCGCACTAATAATTACCAAGCCCATGCCCATACTGAAAATACCAAAAAGCCCAACTTGGCGCAAAAGGTTACTTACATTAATCGGAGAAAGAAAACGCCCACCAGAGCCCACTGCCGTCCAAATGCATAGTATAATAAGCAAAATAGTCATACCCACTTCTTTACGATGTGATTTTAAAAATTGATTCATATTTTTTATTCCTTTTATCTATTCAACTCTGACGAGTTTAAAGTTTATCCACGAAGAGACTCTGTCCCCTCGTACTCCCCTGTAAGGACTTGCCAGTCCTTAACCAGGCGAACGGGGCTACGCCCAAATTAAAATCACTAATTTACTGCCAATTGCATGACGGCTTCTTCGCTAAATTCTTCTCTATTTAGGGTTCCCGTGAGTTTCCCTTCATGCATTACGCAAATGCGGTCACTCATGCCCAAGACTTCTTCCATGTCACTACTAATCATGATGATCGCACAGCCTTTCCCCGCTAACTCGTTCATCAAATCATAAATTTCACTACGTGCGCCGATATCAATTCCCCGAGTTGGCTCATCAAAAATGATCACTCGTGGATTCATTGACATCCATTTTCCCAAGACAATCTTCTGTTGATTGCCGCCACTTAAAGTATTCGCCGTATAGCTATCATCGGGAACTTTGATACGCATTTTATCAATTTGTTCACCGGCAAGTTTTTTTTCTGCGCTTTTCGCAATGAGGCCTTTTTTAGAATAATCACAGAGTGAAGGCAAGCTCATATTTTCTCGAATACTCATCTCTAAAACAAGCCCACTCTTTTTGCGATCTTCTGGCACTAAATAAAGACCATTCTTAATGGCTTCTTTGGTATTGAGGGTCAGATTTTTGCCATCAATTTCTAATTCTCCCGCCAAAGCTGGATCAACCCCAAAAATCGCTTGAGCTACTTCAGAGCGCCCTGCTCCCACCAAGCCCGCAAAACCGAGGAT
The DNA here is from genome assembly GCF_000170755.1 of Lentisphaera araneosa HTCC2155. Classification (NCBI taxonomy): domain Bacteria; kingdom Pseudomonadati; phylum Lentisphaerota; class Lentisphaeria; order Lentisphaerales; family Lentisphaeraceae; genus Lentisphaera; species Lentisphaera araneosa. The sequence continues at coordinate 1,011 of NZ_ABCK01000027.1, read as the reverse complement.
TTCGCCTGCTGCGAGCTCAAAGTTTATTTCGTCATTTGGGTAAGTGCTGGTTCGCAAGTTGCGAACTTTAAAGTAGCCAGGCGTTTTCTCACTCTCAATTTTATGATAAATCGCATTGAGCTCTCGGCCCACCATGAGTTTCACCATGGCATCGTAATTAATATTTTTACGCTCAAGTTCCCCCGCATTTTTTCCGTCACGCAAGGCAACCACACGGTCGGCACATTGCTCAATTTCTTTGAGGCGGTGGGAAATATAAATAACTGCAATGCCCTGCTCTTTAAGTGATTCAATAGTCGCCAAGAGCTGATCTGTTTCTTGGAGAGTTAAACTCGAAGTGGGCTCATCCATAATAATCAAGCGCGCATTCATTGAGAGTGCCTTGGCAATTTCCACCATCTGCTGTTGACCAATGGTTAAGTCTTTCACTTTGCTGTAAGTGGATATATTGAGGCCTAATTGTTTAAGCCAAGGTTCTGCTTTTTTGTGCATTTCATTCTTGCGAATCAAGCCAAATTTGCGTTCTTCGCGACCGAGATAAATATTGCCCGCCACATCGATATTATCTAAAACATTGAGTTCTTGGTGAACAAAACCTATCCCTAGCGCAGAAGAATCTGCAACGGAATGAATTTCGGCTTTTTTACCATACACAAAGACTTCACCTGAAGTCGGCTGATGAACGCCACCAATGACTTTCATCAAGGTTGATTTGCCTGCTCCATTTTCCCCAATCAGTGCGAGGCATTCCCCAGGTGCAATACTGAAGCTCACTTGATCCAAAGCTTTGACTCCAGGGAATTCCTTGGTGATTTGACGCATTTCTAATAGAACAGACATAATAAGCTTACTCTTTAAGGCCAGCTTTTAGATCATCGCAATACTTTTTATACTCCATACCCTGACCTTTAGTCAAAGCTTTTGTGGGTATAATGATTTGCTGATTGGCGGGAACTCCAACTTCAGCAGGAGTCTTTCCTTGAGCCAATTTATGAAGCAGTTTAATCGACT
>NZ_ABCK01000026.1 GCF_000170755.1 Lentisphaera araneosa HTCC2155 | reverse complement strand
AGTTCTTGCTATATGACTACTAAACCCATAAAAACTCTCATCATTACTCTGTAATTGTATTTTTATTATAAAAAATGATCAAGTTCAACTTCACTTGCCTAGTATTTACTTATTTTAGATAACCCTAAATCCGTGAACAGGCTTTGGTAGGAGCTGTTAGCTATGTTATTTAAAATGAATTCTAATTTTTTCACAGGAATATCTTTAGATCTTTTGAAAAACTGTACCTTAATTGAGATAAAAGCCCAGATAATTAGCTTAATGGAGCTCAGAGATTCAGGATAATTAATTAGACAGTGTTTAAAGGCTACTATTGAACTTTGTATTTTAACACTCAGAGTTATATTTTGTGTTATTATCTAGATAACTTGAGTTCCTCATGGAAAAAAAATATCATACGCGCCAAACACTTCTCTCAAAAATCGCCAAGGCAGATGATGATCATTCTTGGGAAGAGTTTGTGCAATACTACCAAGGCTACATTTACGCCGTCATCCGCAACCTCGGTGTGAAACAAGAACTCATCGAAGATTTACTGCAAGATGTCTTAGTTAAAGTCTGGAAGTCTTTGCCCAATTATGAATACCGCGAAGGCGAATGCACTTTTCGAACTTGGCTTTGTCTCGTCATCAAAAGTATTGTCTATAATTTTTTCCGTAAAAAGTCCACCAGAAACGATGCTAAAAACACCGACTATGATGCCACCCTTCATGCACTCGACGCCATAACTGAGCCCGAAATAAATATCATCGCTGAAAAAGAATGGAAGATTTATGTCTCTAATTTGGCTTGGAATAATGTCAAAGATGAATTCCCACAACGCTGCCGCGAGATTTTCGAAGCCTCAATTCATGAGCCCAATACAAAAGTCCTTGGAGAGCGTTTTAACTTGACCGAAAGCTCCATTCGCGTCTACAAATCACGCGTCAAAAAAGTCCTACTGCGAGAAATGTCGCGTTTAAACCACGACTTAGGAGCCTAGATTTAAGCCCTATGAGTTCCGATGATGATTATTTCGACGAAAAACTCGCTGACTTTTTTGATGAGCTCGACGAATTAGATAATCTTCCACTTCTAGATGCAATTGCCACGATTACCGACCGTTACAGTGACTTCAAATACCTCGATGAGGGCGGCATCAAAATCATCCATAGCTGTCGCGACTTAAAAACGGGACGTGAAGTGGCCATGGCAAGCTTGAAAAAGTCAGCCAAAGATCAACAAAAAGAACTCTTTTTAAAAGAGGCTAGACTCACAGCCGCCCTACAACATCCCAACATCATCCCTTTACATGATCTAGGACTCAAAGATCAACAACCCTGGTTCACTATGAAACTTGTTTCGGGCTCATCTCTAGAACAGGTTCTTAAAAATTTAAAAGAGGGGAAATCCCAGCAATTTAGCGAACTCAATGAACGCTTAGATGCCTTCATGAAAATTTGTGATGCCCTTGCCTATGCCCATTCTCGTGGAGTCCTTCATCTCGATATCAAACCCGACAATATACAAATTAGCGACTATGGCGATGTCTTGCTCTGTGATTGGGGGCTCGCAAAAGTCATGGCCTCTGTGTGCGATGAAGAACTTCTCGAATGTTACACCTTCAACCCCAAAGGGGACGATCTCACTATTGATGGCCTTGTCAAGGGAACTCCAGGCTATATGGCTCCTGAACAAACGCGTTTAATTAAAGAAAAAAAAGGAGTTCATACTGATATCTTTTCTTTGGGCTGCGTACTCTACAAAATATTGACTCTAGAAAAGCCCTTTAAAGGCGCTGATTTAATAACAGTCATGAATAATACAGTCAAGGGTCATTATCGTAAACCCACTGAAATCAATTCACTTATACCGTCATCACTCGAAGCCGTTTGCCTCAAGGCCCTTTCTCCAAATCCTGAAGAGCGCTATGCCAGTGTAACTGATTTACAAAAAGAAATTCTCGATTACCGTCAGGGCTTTGCGACAGATGCAGAAAATGCTTCTCTACTTAAGTTAATGCGATTATGGTACAAGAGGCATCGCACCCTGAGTATTGCATCACTCATCATAGTATTTATCAGTCTATTCACTTCTTGGTTTGCTTTCAATAACCTCAAGCTCGAAAAACTCAACGCCCTGCAAAAAGCCGAAAAATCAGAGCTGGAAGCATCTAAACTAAAATTAGAAAATGAATACCATCGGAAATTCAACAAGGGTGCCGCTCCACGCTTCCTAGAGCGCGCACAACTTGCCTTCAACACACATCATTTTGACGATGCCATAAACTTCTGCAATAGCGCTGTCGAATTGGACCCCACACTACAGGATGCTTGGACCCTCAAAGGAACCCTGCACTTAATTTATGAAGAATTTAACAGTGCGATCATCGCCTTTAAAAAAGCTCATGAAAGAAAGAGATTATTAGAACTTGCCCAAAAATTTGCTCAGATCAAAAACGATGACAAAAGCGAGCTCAACACCGAGCAATTTACACTTTTATTTAAACGTATTCAACAAATGAACAATAATCATTTAACCGGCAGCCTCATCCATCACAAGGCCTATAGTCAGATAAGTTTAGAAAAAAGAGTAGAGCTCTCTAAGGAAATCATTTTAGCTCAAAATAATAAAGCCATCAAACGCCACACAAGTCCTTACAGCTTTAACTTTCACTTTGATCCTAAGTCCCACTCACTTGATCTCTCGAATAATCCTTGGATGCAATCTTGTTTAATCCTACAGAACTTCCCCGCTCACACAGCCGATTTGTCTAATACAGGTATAAAAAATTTCATCTGCTTTAGAAATCAGCCTCTGCGCTCTCTAAATGTAAGTAGAACTAAAATTATTGAACTCCAGACCTTAGAGAATAAGGACCTTAGAGAATTAAATATATCTCATACCTCTATCTCAAATCTGACTAAACTTAAAAGCCTGTCCATCCGAGTTTTAAACATCAGTCATTCTGCAGTGAGAGACAGTATTATTTTAAGAGACTTAAAAGACCTAGAAATATTAACTATCCACCCAGGCCAGCTTAATGCGCAAGACATAAAACAATTGAACAAAAAAGTCAAAATTATCATTTCAAAAAACTAATCAACCCGAACTTACTGTACAAAATATTATAAAAATTGTATAATCTATTGACCTCTTAAGTCCGTACTGTACCTTACACTATGGATTTTTATCACAACAGTCAATTCACCTATCTCGATGCTTCTCTAATAAATGAGAAGTCATTAACCCCCAGTCATCTACAAAAATCTACATCTCATCAACTCTTCTATCTCAGCAAAGGAGAAGTAAATTTTACTAGCGAGTCTAACGTGACTCCCCTCGAAGAAAATTGTATAATCCTCATTCCCGCGGGCACGCATTTTACCTTGAGTAGCAAGTTAAATTTCGACTTATTTAATTGCCAATTTAAAGCGCAAGTCTACCAGACTCTCGATCTTTTTGAATTCATGAACACACCGCCTCAGTTAAAAGTCGAAAAACCCCTTTTGACTGAAGAACTTTTTAAGCAATTGCTCAAACAAAACGGTGATAACCTTGAACGCTCCGCTATCATTCAACTACTCATTTGCCCCTTCCTCAAAGAAGTCAAAAAGAGTTCTTCAGCCCTGCACCGACTTCTTCCCATTTTTGACTACATCGCAGAAAACATCCGATACTCACCAAAAATTGAAGATCTCGCTAAGCTCCTTCAATTGGATAAAACTTATTTCATTAGCATTTTTCGCAAAATTGTGGGAGTATCACCGGGCCAATATATACAACAAGAAAAGATTAAAGAGGCTTGTGTCATGCTTCAAAATCATCATAAGGTCTCACAAATCACCCAAGAACTCGATTTTTACGACACCTCACATTTCTGTCGCATCTTCAAAAAAGAAATGAACGAGACTCCAAAACAATTCTTAAAGAGAATGAAGCAAGAAAACTAGTATCAGATCAGCAGGCTTAAGAAGCTATGTGAAAAATGGGATAAGCTAATTTCATGACTCAGGTATGTAGTCCACTCTTTAGAGTGCCGAACTGCAGAAAAAACAGGACCTAGAACTTATATTCCTTCGCAAGCTGAAGCTTGAACTACATACAAAAACCACTAGCGCAGCTTATTTATTCAAATCCAAAACGCTGTGCATCATTTCCCCAGTATCACCCACCATTAAGCAGGAAAAGCCCCTCGTACGGGCTCATCATTCCTGTGGGTGATCGTATTTATCATTTATGCATTTCTTATTTATCTAAAAAATATCTTCACTCTCAGCTTTTGAGTCACCTATATTACTTAAGCTTTTTTAGCTGTTTCTAATCTTTGATGAAAAATAAACTCCCACTTACCATAAGTAGTAGCACTCTTTAAAAACTCTGGTTAAGCAATTCAAATCACTTTCATTTAATTAAGGTACCATATGAATTTTACTAAAACTCTAACTGGCCTATCGGCTTTAATGCTGAGCTCAATGCTCACTCTAAGTGCGGCCAATAATGAAAATGCGTGGCGAATCGATACTGCTGAAGACTGGAAAACTGCACAGCGAGAAATCCAAGGTCTGAAAGTTGACGATAATCTGCTCAGCCTAGTCGATCAGCAGGGTGTCTACCACAGCAAGCTACAGCGCTTTGAACAAAAACGTTCGGCTCAATCAATGACTCTGACAGCTTCTACCAAGTGGGAAAACTGGGAAGCCACAAAGAAAAAAATCACTCCTCCCACACTCGGCGATGCCCCGATCTTTCTCGTCAAGGGCCCCAATGATTATTGGATCATGGGACGCAACAGAAACAAAAAAACTAAAGGCTTCGAAGCAAAAGAAGCCAATTTAGAAGGCTTTGATGTTCCCCTAAAAACCACTCCCCATCCCCACCTTTTCGATGCCCCCGGCGCCGCTCAGAGAAACCAAGGTGGCTACAATGCTTGGCAAAGCCGTGACATGATTAACTGGGTTCACCATGGCTCCGTCACTCCCAAACACGCCAAATGGTCCACAACTGCCGAATTCGTCGATGGCAAAGCCTACATTTATTACGACTTCCCCAATGATCAAGACCCCCACCTCTACATCGACGACGACCTCACTGATGGCAAGCCTGGCAAAGACATGGGGCTAGCCTTCAAAGACCCCTCAGATGGCTCTGATTGCACCATCATTCGTGATCTAGATGGCAAATTCCACCTCATTTACGAAGATTATAGCCCGATCAATGCCCGTAAACATTCCTGGGACTCGCCCTTAGCGGGTCATGCCATAAGTGAAGATGGTAAAGGCGATTTCAAGATTCTCGCCCCCGCAGTGGATGATCGCACTGAGCCCACGGGAAAATTCGCCGAATACCCCCACCCTCACTGGCACCTTGAGGACCCAAAAAACTTTCCAGGCAAAACGCTGCAAGAGGACAATCGCGAGTACCGTCTCAAGAAGGGCGACACAAGAGCTTTTGCCAAGTACGAAATCCACTCACCCACGCAAAACGCCTACGGCGACTGGGCCTCCATTGCTATTGGTGGCCAATACTACCTCGTTGGTGACTACCATCCCGCGAACAAAAAAATTCGCATCGGCATTTTCACCTCTCCGAGCCTAGATCAAAAATTTGAACTCATTGGCGAGCTAGGCAATGGTCACCCCGACCCGGATATCGGCTTTGCCGAAGGAAAATTCTACCTCATCAATCAAACTAATAAAGATTACGTCAGCCCTGGGCCATGGGTAGAAAAAGTCGAGGCACGCGTCGGTGTCGATACAACGAACGACGGCAAGGTCGATACTTGGAGTGATTGGCAACAAGTCAAAGAAAAATACGACTACATCAAAGGCTTCTCCAAACAGGTTAAACGCCTTCCAGCTTCAATGGACTTAAGTCAACTTCCGGAAGGCTACGGCTTCTGCTTTGAACTTAAGTTGAGCGATACAACGAAAAACAAATCAAAACCAGAAATCAATAGTTTCGAACTAAAATTTAAATAAACATGATGAAAATCTTTAAGCTCATTTTTAGCCTACTCTTTTTTGCATCGGGCATAGCCTTGCAGGCTAATCAAAACTCCCAGGAAAAGCCGATCAAGCTAAAAGAAAACATTGTATACAAAACGACTCCGGAAGGAAAATTACACCTGGATCTTTTTTATCCGGTGACTGAATTAAGTGGTAAATACCCCCTCGTTATCTATACCCATGGTGGCGGTTGGGCGGCAGGAAGTAAGAATAAAGCACAAGGCCGTGCCAATATCGCCAAAACGGTACGCGGCTTGACTGAAGCTGGTTTTTGTGTCGCTGCTGTTCAATACCGCCTCTGCAAAGATGGAAAAACGAGCATTCGCGATTGTGTAACAGATTCTATGGATGCCCTACGCTACTTGGCCAAAGAGAGCAAAGCTCTCCATCTCGATCCAAACCGAGTATTCACCTATGGCGACTCTGCAGGTGGTCACCTGGCTCAAATGCTAATACTTACCCAAGCAACTGACTTCCCCGGTACTGCCGAACTAAGTGGCCAAAATTACACCATGCTTGGCGGTGTCTCTTGGTACGGTCCCTGTGATTTCGAAAAAGCCGCGCTCTTCAATCACGATGATCGCCCAAAATTCCGCGATCGCTTTGGACCGCGTGTCCTCAAATCTGATTCCCCACCGGAGGATAAACTGCGCTTGTATCGCGAAGTCAGCCCAGTCAATTACCTTAAGCAAAGCAGTCCGCCATTACTGATGATTCAGGGCGACGGAGATACGACCATCCCCGTCAAACATGCTTATTATATGAAGAAAAAGGCCGAACTCATTAAAGCCCCCGTAGAAATCATGATCATCAAAAATGCCGGTCACAATTGGCGAAAATCCGATGGTTCCACACCCATTGCACCATCACATGAAGTGATCATCAAGCGCACCATCGATTTTCTAGTGACTGCACTCAATAAAACTTCTAAATAAAAACCCTCGATTCTTAGGAAACTATCAACATGACAAAAAAAGCAAGCCTCTCTAGTGCAATAATCATTGGACTTATCACTTTTCTTTGCTTTACTGGCATGGCAGCAGAACAAACACCTACTCAACCCAATATCCTATTTATCATGGTGGATGACCTCGGCAAAGAATGGATATCTTGCTACGGCGCTGAAGACATCAAGACCCCAAATATTGATGCTCTTGCCGCCGGTGGCATGATCTTTAATAATGCCTACTCCATGCCCTCCTGCACTCCTTCACGCACCACTCTTTTAACGGGAAAATACCCTTTCCGTACGGGCTATGTCAATCATTGGGACGTTCCGCGCTGGGGCATCGGCTACTTTGACTGGAAGCAAAAGCCCAACACCACTTTTGCCCGCCTAATGAAAGATCTTGGCTACCGCACATTTGCAACGGGTAAATGGCAACTCAATGACTTCCGCCTCGAGCCTCTCGCCATGCAGAAACACGGCTTTGATGACTGGGCCATGTGGACGGGTTGCGAAACCTCAAAAGACAAAACACATGAAAAAAAATCAACTCAGCGCTACTGGAATGCTCATATCAACACCAAAGAGGGCTCAAAGACCTACAAAGGCCAATTTGGTCCCGACCTCTATACCGATCATCTGATCAATTTCATGCGCAAAAACAAAGACAAGCCCATGTGCATTTATTACCCCATGGTGTTACCTCACACACCCGTAGCCGCCACTCCCGATGAGCCCAAAGCCAAAGGTGTCCTCGGCAAACACAAAGCCATGGTACGCTACATCGATAAGATGGTGGGCAAACTCGTAAATGAGCTTGATGAGCTTGGCATTCGTGAACGTACAATTATTATTTTCACCACCGACAATGGTTCCGCTCCACCTCCACGCGGAGTTATCGGCACCCGCAATGGCAGAAAAATCGTGGGTGCAAAATCCACAGAAACCGAAGTAGGCATCTGCGCCCCCTTTATTGTTAATGGCCCGGGCCTCGTTCCTGCTGGTGTAGAAACTGACGCCCTCACTGATTTCACCGACATGCTCCCCACCTTCCTTGAACTCGGTGGTGGCACCCCTCCTTCAGATCTCATCGTCGATGGCCGCTCTATCGCACCCTTAATTTTGGGTAAACAGCAGGACTCAGACCGCGATTGGATCATGGCCATGGGCTATGGTGGTGCCAAACTAGATGCGCAAGGTGTGCGTGGCGTCAATGATTTTTCCTCACGCATTATTCGCGATAAGCAGCACAAGGTTTATATCAACAACGAGAGAAAAATCATTCGCTTACACAATCTCAAAGAAGACCCCTGGGAAGAAAATAACCTCATTGACAAGACGAGCCCAGAGCTTCAACAGGCACTCGGGAAATTTCAGGCCGTACTTGATTTTCTACCAGAAAAGGATGCTCGCCCCTTGTATGAACCACGAGCAGCCAACCCCTGGGACCGTAACATTATGAAGAAAAGAAATAGATAAGAGGAAGCACATCATGACTAAAGCCATTATTTTAGGATTGCTCTTTTCTTTGAGTAGCTTTTGTAGTACGACCCCTCAATCATCCGTCGAGAAACCCAATATCCTATTCATAATGCTCGATGACCTCGGCAAAGAATGGATATCTTGCTACGGCGCTGAAGACATCAAGACCCCAAATATTGATGCTCTTGCCGCCGGTGGCATGATGTTTAATAATGCCTACTCCATGCCCTCCTGTACCCCTTCACGCACCACCGTCCTGACTGGTAAATACCCCTGGCGTACCGGCTGGACGAGTCATTGGGACGTGCCACGCTGGGGCGTCGCCTACTTTGATTGGAAGCTAAAGGAAAACTCCACCTTTGCGAGCCTCATGAGAGATAATGGTTACTCCACTTGCGCCGTAGGCAAGTGGCAGATCAATGACTTTCGACTCGAACCTCATGTCCTGAAGAAACATGGCTTCGATGACTGGGCCATGTGGACGGGCTGCGAGACCGGTAACGAAAAAGTGAGTGCGAGCCGTAATTATAGCCCTTACATCAACACGCCTGCAGAAGGCAGCAAGGTATACAAAGATGAGTTTATTGCTGACGTTTGCACCGACTACCTGATTAAGTACATGCGTCAGCACAAAGACAAAGCCATGTGTCTCTATTACCCAATGCCACTTCCGCATCCGCCGCTAATGGCAACCCCTGATGAGCCTAAGGTAAAGACCCGCATCGCTAAGCATAGAGCCTTGGTGCGCTACATAGACAAAACTGTCGGCCAGATAGTTAACACCCTTGAAGAACTAAAGATCCGTGATCGAACCATCATTATCTTTTCAACAGATAATGGCACCATCCCTGGCATCACGGGCACCGTGAACGGACTCCCCGTCAGAGGAGAAAAGGGACGAAAGTCGGAACGCGGCGTTTGCGCTCCCTTCATTGTCAACTGTCCAGGACTCGTTCCCGCTGGAATCAAAACCGACGCTATCGCCGATTTCTCTGACTTGCTTCCTACCTTCATCGAACTCGCCGGCGGCCAGATTCCAGAAGATCTCATCATCGATGGGAAATCATTTGCCCCCTTGATCCTAGGCGACAAAAACTACGTGCCACGCGAGTGGATCATGTCCATCGGCGAAAGCGCCGGTCAGATCACCAAAGACGGCGTGCGCAACAAAGACGCCTTTGGCAAGCGTGTCATCCGTGACAAGCAATACAAGGTCTGGGTATCGAACAAAAAGACGATCGACCGCCTCCACGATCTCAAGATAGACCCCAGAGAAAAAACAAACTTCCTCAATAGCAAGCTCCCAGAGCACAAACTGGCCCTAAAAAAGTTTCAGGCTATCGTCGACTCACTTCCCGATAAGGACGCCCACCGGGCCTACACACCCAGAGCGACTAACCCTTGGGACATGAAGCTCAAAACAACAAAATCCCCTAAGGCAATTAAATGAAATTTAGATCTCTTTTATCTAGCCTCATACAAACAACTCAACTTATAGGTGTCATCAGCTTATTAAGCTCAAGTTCACTCCACGCCAAAGACATCAAGCAAAAGCCCAACTTTGTCATCTTACTCGCGGATGACGTAAGCTCAGATAGCATCGGCTGTTATGGTTCTCCCAATCCCCATACCACACCCCATATCGACAAACTTGCCCAAAACGGCATTAAATTTACCAATATGTTTGTGAGCGAAGCCATGTGTGGCCCTGCTCGCGCCGAGCTATATACTGGCCTAATGCCCCAGCGAAATGGGACTTATCGCAATCATAAAGCCACAAACCCCGATGTTAAAAGTATGGTGCACTACCTCAACGATCTCGGCTACCGTGTTGGTCTGGCAGGAAAAAAACACATCGGTCCCGAGAATGTATACCCATTTGAAACTGTTCCTGGTATTTGTGGCAAAGCAGCCGAAGCAAAGCCCAAACCCGATGACTGGCGCGGAGTTCAAAGCTTTATCAAACGCGATCCCAATCAACCCTTTTGTCTCGTTATTGGCTCCATTCATGCCCATTCACCTTGGACTGTCGGGGACACCAAATACTGGAAAAAAGAGGAAGTCGTCCTACCTCCAAATTTAGTGGACACGCCACAGACAAGATCCGCCTATTGGCACTACCTGGCCGAAGTAAGAGAATTTGACCGTCAAGTGGGCGACACCCTAAAAATCCTTAAAGACAATAAGAAATTGGATAATACCATCATTATTGTACTGGATGAAAATGGCACTGGTATGGTGGGAGGTAAATGGACGGTCTTTGACTGGGGAGTTCGCTCAGCCTGTGTCATTAAATGTCCCGATAGCTGGAAAGCTAATTTTGCGACTGACGCCATTACTCAATACTGTGATATCGTACCGACTTTGATCGATGCCGCTGGTGGCACTCCTTCCCCCGATCTAGATGGCAGAAGTTTACTTCCTCTCATAAAAGGAGAAACAAAAACTCATCGCAAACAAGCCTTTTTCCTCTTTAATAACCGCGTCCACCAAACTAAAGGGGACCCCCATTTCAGCATACGATCCGTGACCAATGGCAAATATAAATTGATATGGAATCTAACACCACAGAACCTCTACGTGGTCAATGTCACTTCCACTGATTTAACTGGGAGAGTACGCCCCACAGATCACGGCCGCATATATGCATCCATGATTGATCGCATGAAAACGGATGAACATGCGGGAAAAATGGTCAATAGGATCCGGTCCAGACCACAGTATCAACTCTATGATTTACAAAACGATCCCTATGAACTTAAGAATCTTGCAGAAAACTCCGAATATTCTGCCATGATTTCAAAATGCAAAAAAGACATCAAGAAATGGATGAAAGATCAAGGGGATGACGGCCATGTAGATCCAGAGGGGATGAAGGTCATCAAATACAATGATTACCAATTCCCCTACCCCAAGACAAACTAAGACAATCAAAAAAATAGGACCCGAAAATGAAAGTAAGTAAGCTAGCCATATTTTTGACTTTTATACAAGTATTTGCGTGTTCCGCATACGCCCAAGGCAAACAAGCTAAGCTCAGGGTCATGTCCTACAACATTTATCGTGGCGGGGAAATGTTTGGACGAGAATTATCGCAAACCGCCAAGGTCATCCAAGAGGCCGAGGCTGATATTGTTGGCATTCAGGAACCAAGAAGCCCCAAGGGGTTTACGACGCAGAAACTGGCCAAACTACTTGACTGGAATCACTCTTCGAATATAAGAAAAGGCATCATCCTAACGCCTTATGAAATTATCGAGAACCTCGACGGCGGAGTCAAGATCAAGCTCCCTACGGGTCAGGAAGTCTATGCATTTAGCCTGCACTTGCCCTCTCACCCTTACCAACCTTATCAACTTCTAGGCATCCGTCCAAAATGGCATAAAAACACCAATAATATTGAATTTATCAAGACTGAAGCAGAAGCTATTGAGTGGGCAAAAAAGGCCCGTGGTGCTGAAATTAAAAAGCTCCTTAAAGTCATTAGCTCTCTCCCCGACAAAGAGGCTCCCGTTTTTGTAGTCGGTGATTTTAATGAACCCTCACACCTGGATTGGACCGAAGCGGCCGCCAAAGCCGGCCGTCATCCCATCAAAGTCGCCTATCCAAATTCCGTAGCCATGGTCAAAGCTGGCTTCAGTGATTCTTACCGCGTTATTTATCCCGACGAAATGAAAAATCCAGGTTTAACTTGGTCACCTAAATACAAAGCCGATGACCCCACCACCCACCTTGATCGCATTGATTTTGTCTACTTCAAAGGCAAAGGACTTAAAGTGACCGACGCCAAGATCATCGGCGAAAACAGCGAGAATGCCGATATCGTAGTTACTCCTTACCCATCTGACCACCGTGCCGTGGTCGCCACTTTCACGTTAGACAAAGCATCAGCCTTAAAGGAAGTAAAATAATGAAAAGATCTCCTTCCACAAGGTAGTGGCTCTAAATAAAAACTTAGGCTTTCTGGGTTCGCCAAGCTCCTGCTTGGCATTTCCTCACTCCCGTCAAAACCCTGGGTTCGCCAAGCTCCTGCTTGGCATTTGCTTACTCCCGTCAAAACTCTGGGTTCGCCACGCCCTATCTTTTGCGGGAGAAAGGGTGGAATTAAGCTTTTATGCGTCAATTAGTTGTATCAACCATAAAAAACTCTTGTTAATATTTTAATACCTTGAATAATAAGAAAAACTATGAGTACATACGATAACCCAAGTAATAAATTATCTTCTCTGCAAAAAGAACTGAATGAATGGCAGGGAGAACTTCGTCGGGAAATAGACTGCATCCCTGATTTAGAAGAGCAACTTGATAAATGTAAGCAAGTGACTACTTATTTACAGGATAAATCGGACGAAATGGAGGATAACTTTCGGGTACTTGTTCAGTGTCGATTGAAGTTCGAAAAAAGCCGCACTTCACCCGGCTTGATAGCTGTACTTTTTTCTTATCTCTTGATGCCTTTCTGTTTGGGTGCTTCTTTCATTAACCTTTTTACCAAAGGTACGCAGCGTGCCTATGATGAGGCGTGTAAGTATTTCGAAAGTTTGAATGAGAAAGCCATTGTGAATACAAATGTATGCGCTAAGGAGAGTCTTTATATTTCGATAATTAAACGCCTTAATCCTGACTTGAGCAAGTTAATAGCTCCAAAGGGGAATAAGGTTTTAGAACAAAAAGACTGTTGGGCAGGATGGAGCACTCCAAGTCGCGATTTACCGACATGGCCGTTCTCAGTTGTTTACTTAACGGTGCTGTCGATATTACTTTTTTCAGTAGCGGATTTTATCTATGCATGCTTTCCATCCTGGCTTGTGCCATCGGAATCCATCGTGGCAGCTCTACAGGCCCTTTCATTCGCACCTTCTAAATCAATGTTTTATGGTCTTCTCGTCTTATTATTGCCATACTTTTGGGGGCAATTTAGTTTTTTTAAATTTGCCTGTAGCAAGCTGGCTTTTTTATTTTTAGCACCTCTGCTAGGATTGCTTTTACTACATGCCTTACATTATTTAGCTTTTGGCGTAAATGCAGTTTACTACTTAATTGCTGGCTTATACCTAGTGGCCGTTTTGATTTATTGTAGCGGATCTTCGTCTGACACCCCGTTCGGCATATGGCGCGCCAATCGAAGTACAATAAAGATTAAATCCCAATACGGTTCCGAAGATGAAATCTATGGGCTTATTCGCGATGCGCTGGCAGCAGAAATAAATTGGTGGAATGTTGAGATTGAGGATACAAAGATTTTGATCGAATCAAGTCAGCACAGGGATATACCTAGGATTCAAAATAAGATCGAGAAACTACAAAATGAAATTGATATGGAAAATGCTCGATGGAAAGGTCTAAATGAGGTTGATAGATTGGCTGAGATTAAAGCGGTAGAGGAAATAAAGACTCTAAAAAATAAACAAAAAAATGACGACTTAGTCGCTCAAGAATTATTAAATTCAGCTAGGCGTCAGGCTAATGCAGCTGAGGCGTCTGCGAAAAATAAGCAAAAAAATGACGACTTAGTCGCTCAAGAATTATTAAATTCAGCTAGGCGTCAGGCTAATGCAGCTAATGCAGCTGAGGCGTCTGCGAAGGCATCTCCCAAGGCTCGCGAAATGAGATGTATTTACTGTCTTGTCAATGAGATAGGGTCTGCCAAAGGTAGTTGCCATAAAAGCCCGCATGGCAACCACGAGTGGCGCTAAATTCATTTTATCATGCCCCATCTTTATTAAAATGTTTTGGATTATAAGAGATAAACACCTGCTCCAGTAGATTTTACCTCGTCTCTAATCGCTTAAGCCCCCAAAGCTCGCCAAAGGAAACCCAAAAACTACCTATCCTTTTTAAAGGGTCACCCTGTCCCCAAAAACCATATATAATAAAAGTAAATAATTATGAAAAAAATATCATCTCTAAAGTATTTATTTGTCGTCGCGGCCATGACGGGCTCTGCAGTGTTCGGGCAAGGGCACATGGCCAAGCCAAACATCCTATTCATTTTCTCAGACGACCTGTCATACCGCGATTTGAGCAGCTACGGACAAGAGCAGTTTCGGACTCCCAATCTCGACCAGCTGGCGATGAACGGCATCCGCTTCACTCAGGCATATAGCGGTTCGTCGGAATGTGCGCCATCCCGGGGAAGCCTGATGACCGGAATGCACATGGGACATTGCCGCATTAGAGCAAATAGTTCAGTCCGGGGACAGGATCACCTCTTGAGTGAGGATATCACGGTGGCCGAGGTGCTCAAAGGGGCCGGGTACACCACAGGTTTTATCGGCAAGTGGGGCATTGGTTTGCCCGGCACCGAGGGAGCTCCTGACAAGCAGGGATTCGACTTTTCGTACGGATACTACGATCAGGCACGGGCTCATGGCTTCTTCCCTCACTACCTGATGAGAAACGGGAAGCCCGAGCCGATTCCTGAGAATTACGGATTCAACATGAAGCGTGTTAGCACCTACAATGGGCGTCCGGTAGATCGACTCGACGACGTGAAGAACGTATATGACGAGAACGGGAACCTCGTCCCCGACGGTGTCCCGGTCGCCGCTGCGGCAAAATATTCCGAAGACCTATTTCAGGATGAGGCTCTTTCCTTTATTAAAAAGAACCGGGACAAACCTTTCTTCCTCTATTACGCAACCCAACTTCCCCACGGCCCGTGCATCACACCCGATCTTGGAGCCTACAAAGACAAGCCTTGGGACCTGAAACACAAGGAATGGGCAGCCATGCTCGGCCACCTCGACCGCGGCGTTGGAAGGATGCTTGACCTTATGGAGCAGCTTGAGATCCTGGATAACACTATAATCTTCTTCGCCGGTGACAATGGATACAGCCAGTGGGGATACTTCGGTAGATCTCGAAATGAGGATGATTATCTGTTCAAAAACAAAGGTCCATGGCCGAAAGGGAAATTCACCTCCACCCATGAAGGCGGCGTGCGAGTTCCTTTCTTCGTCTATTGGAAGGACAAGATTAAGGCAGGAGAAAATGACCACATCTGCGCCCTGTATGACGTATTGGCAACGCTAGCCGACCTAGCAAGTATCACTCCCCCGAAAAACGATGGGATCAGCTTCGCCCCGATACTGCTCGGCAAACCGGATGAACAAGAGACACATCAATATCTCTATTGGGAGAATGGAACCATGTCACGGCATGCTCAAAGTATTCGCTTGAATCAGTGGTGGGCATACCGGGATCACCCTTCCAAACCGATAGAGCTATATGATATCACTGAGGACTTTGCGTGCAAGAATGATCTAGCAAAAAGCAATCCGGAGCTCATCGACAGAATCAGGCAGATCTTTACCGAAGCCCATATCGACAGTGAGTGGTATGTGAACCCGGGCGAGAGCAAGAAGCAGACATCTGCGAAACGGGACAAAGCAATATCCATGAAAAGCATGCAACGTTCAACCGGGGCAAACACCGCCTACAGAGGACGAACCGAACCAACTCCTGCAGGCGAGGTCCTAAAGGTCGCGCCTAAGGAGTGACCTTAGTTTGTAAAAAAATTAAAAATAAATTGTTGAAGAAAATGGGGACAGCTTAAAAGTATCCTGTCCGCAAAAACTGCAAAAAACCTGGGTTCGCCAAGCTCCTGCTTGGCATTGGTTAAGAGTAGCCTGTCCCCATGGTTAAGAGTAGCCTGGTTAAGAGTAGCCTGTCCCCAAAACTCTCTGGTTAAAAGCCTGTACCCAAAACTCTCCAAACTCTTAGGGTTTTATAATGACTTCAAACTTTGATTTCAGTTCTTGAACTTCGATATCGGAAAATTGTCCTTGATGTATAAAGATTTTTTCCAGAGTAGTGAGTTCCTTTAAAGTATGAGTAGTTCTTACCGCGGAATGACTGAGGTCTAAAATACCTAGTGACATCTCTCTTAATTTATGTAAGTTAGAAATGCCCGTGTGAGAAATATTAAGCTCAATTAGACCGAGATTATGTAAGCTATTAAGTCCAACAATTGCACTGAAACTGACGTTTAAAGAGCGTAGAGGCTGTTTTTTAAAGCAACTAAAATTTTTGATGCCTGTATTAGAGAAATCGGCACTATGGGCAGGGAAGTGCTGGAGGATAAGCGCAGTGCGTATCCAAGGGTTATTGGATAAGTCTAAATGTTTACTCGTGGAGTCATAATGAAAGTTCATTTTCACACTTCCCTTGAAACGCCGGTCAATATTTTTTTTATTGTGCAGTAGGATAACTTGCTTACATAAGTCAATCCGCTCTTGAATAGGAAGACTAGATTCTGACTTGCGATGCGCAATACCGCCAGTTAAATAGTAGATTTTTTGATCTAAGGAACGTTGGTATAATTGCAGAAAATCCGGAAGACTTAGAGCTTGGGTATCATCCTTTTTTATCAAATAGTAATCCTTTGCTAATTGATATAAAAGTTCTTTTGATTGACTCTTCTCGAGGGATTTAAGAGCTGCGCCAAATTGCTCATGAATAATATGCAGAAGCCCCTTGAGTTCCCAAGCATCTATCAAAGCGGGGTCGAGTTGAACCGCACTATCGACAAAATTGAGTGCATCCTCAAAGTTATAAGAACTGAAGGCACTTTGAGCTCTTTTAAAAAATCGTGGGGCAGACTCTTTATTGAATTTTTTGTGGAATTCATTTTCGAGTTTTAGTTTAGATGCTTCGAGTTCTGACTTTTCGGCTTTTTGCAGGGCATTGATTTTTTCGAGCTTGAGGTTATTGACTGCAAACCAAGAAGTGAAAAGACTAATGGCGAGGATTATAATCGCCGCAAAGCTTAAAGTTTTGTGGCGTATTAACCAGAGCTTTATAATTTTAATTAAGGGTGCATTTTCGGCTTTGGTGGCAAAGCCATTGCGATAATTTAAAATTTCTTTTTGAAGGCTAGCTACATTTAAATAGCGTTTTTCGGGGTCGACTTCCATGGCTTTTATGCAAACAGCCTCTAAGGAAGGGGGGATATCGCTATTGATTTCGGAAGCTTTGCGGTAGTTTCCACTCACTGTATTTTGCATAATTTCAGCTACATTACTTCCACCAAAGGGCTTCTCGAAAGTAAGGATTTTGTATAAGACGCAGCCTAAAGAAAAGATATCGGTATAAATGCCCTTTTTGGACTTGGATAGGGATGTTTGTTCAGGTGCCATATAGCAAGGCGTTCCCTTAACTAAGCCATCGAGGGTTAAATCAATATCTTTTGGGTTGAAGGAGTAGCACTCTAAAAGTTCTTCATCACATTCCGCGGCCATGACTTTGGCTAAGCCCCAGTCACATAAAAGCACGTCGCCATATTCACTGATTTGGATATTATCGGGTTTTATGTCGAGGTGGAGGATACCTCGTGAATGAGCGTAGGCTACGGCATCGCAAACTTTAATAAAGATATCTAGTCGGATATTGAGATCCTCGGCTTGTTGAGATTCGCCTGCTTTGACTTGCGAGATCAACTTTTCTAAAGAGGTTCCAGATACAAGCTTCATGGTGAACCATGGCTGTTTATCTTTAAGGCCCAGATCGTAGAGTGGAATGATATTGGGGTGCTGTAAGGCCGCCGTGAGCCTGGCTTCTTTCAAAAAAGCTTCTTTTTGATTGTCACGGGCTTTATTCTTGAGGCTGGCCATGGCGACAGTACGACCCGTTTGAAGATCTCTGCAAGTTTGGATGAGTTTCAAGCCACCTTCATCAATGTATTCAAAATCACAATAACGATCTTCAATGGTGGAAATCATATCTAAAAGAGGGACTGGGTCTAAGTCTTTAAGATCATCAAAAAAACCGACGAGCTTTTTGTCGAATGACTTCACCCTTTTGCTCATAAGAAAATTTTACCCACCCAATTCTTCGTTGAGGCGAGACATTTCTCTTAATAAAACTTTTCGAACACGAGATTTATAGACGCGAACGGAGGACACGCTAATAGCGAATTTTTTTGCGATGAGCGCATTATCATCTTGCTCTAAAGAAAGTTCAAAAACTTCAATTGTACTTGCATTAAATTCACTTTTGATATTCTCCCAGGCCATACTTGAGATATAGCTTTTCCATTCGAGTTCGGCAATTTTGTCAATTTCGGGTTCAGTAATGGATTCCAAGTTATTGAGTAATTCCTCGTGACTAATATTTTGATTTTGGTTTTTTGTAGATCTTTTTCGAAAGTGATTAAAGACAATGCTTTTGATCACTAAGCATAACCAAGTTCTAAAAGTACATTCTCCTTTGCGATACTCATATTTGGGCAAAGATTTCCAGATTTTTAACAGCACATCCTGCAACAAATCTTCGGCAGTATCCTCATCAACATTGAAATTACAGATGACAACATAGATGTAGCCTTCATAATATTTAACAAAATCATCCCACGACTTCTCATCATTGCTGTCAATGAGTTTACATAACAGCGTTTGTCTCGTGTTGTATTCTTTTGACATGTACTTCCCGCATTGATTATTGACTCATAACTTTAATGCTTAGGTCCTAATATTACTATGTTAAACTGACTATTAGCTAGTACCCTGCCCCCAAAACTCTGAGATAAATACCTGATCAAATCGCTTTTATGTTGTAGCTAATCGCGCAAAATCTCAAAGATCACCAAGGGAAAGCCAAAAACACTCATCCTTTTTAAAAAGTAACCTGTCCCCAAAACTCACTATATGGAATATTAAGTTCATATTCTCTAAGAATGGGTTTAAGTTTTTTAACCCAAATCAGGTAGCCTTCGGCACTCAAATGTAAGTCATCACGGGAATAAAACGGTTTATTGATAGAGCCTTTTGAATCGAGGGGAAATTTGCTAAAATCGCGATTGGCCACCATTTTTATTATCGACAATTTGTGGGTTGAGTTTTTTGAGGGCTTTAACGCGCCCATTTTCAGGTTCCCGCCACGGCAAAGCATCTTGTGATCCTCAGGCTTACTTATAATTAATATTCTTCATTAATTGCTAAACCCACTTAAAGCCCCGAACAACACTGTATAATAATTCGAAATTAATGTACAATTATATTAAAACTCAAGAATGATCCCTAATGAAAAAATGGCTGAGGCCAAGAATGCCGCTAGTTAAAAACAACCTAGGCAAGTAGCTCACTCTTTAGAATTAAAAAATAAAACATCGGGGCGGCTACAATTACGTCATTGCTAGTGCATGAATAAATCCAGGATTTTATTAATCATGTTTTTTGATTAATTCAATAGATTTTTCAGCAAAACGCTCGCCTAATTGTTTGTAACCTTCTATGGAATAGTGAAGATTATTTTTCAATTTTCGGCCATTTTCCCCTTTCCCATCATTTAAATCATCTGTGTTTACCCAGGCACTACGTGGGTTAGACTCGGCTACTTCCATTTGAATATCACGAATCATTGTCCAATGAGGAAAGCGTTTATTTGTTAGATCACAATCACTTAATCGTCCAATAACTACATTAAGATCTTTGCGACCTAAATCATTGCTGAGTTGCTCTATTAAACCAATCAAACTCTTCTTATACACGTCTCCATGCTTCGCTTGAGCATCAGCCTCTCCCTGCATCCAAACAAAGGTCACAGAACTAAATTTATGCTTTTTCACAATCGGTAAAATCTTCCTCATCATTCGTTTATAAAGCATACCAGTTGATGTGGGTTTCTCTCCATTTGCAGGCTCCCAGTCCTTATACCAACGACGTATGGGCTGCCCTCCTTGAGCATCATGAATAACAACAACATTCTCTTTTCCAAAAGCTTTCTCTACAGCTGGTATAAAAGCAATATTAGGATCCATATATTTCATATTTGACTGACCCGAGAGTATAAAAAGATGCTTACCTTTGTCGGCAGCATTAACAGAGGATAGACTAATTAGTACGACGAAAATAGCTGTATAGAGAGATTTCATTTTTTATACCTTTCATATTTTATTTATTTGAAATTGTGATGTGATTATATGCGGAATCACTTAAACTTAAGTTGATCAATATCCTGAATTTTTAGACCAGCTAAAGTAGTATGGAGTTCTTATTGGAACTTCAATAAAACCTTGATTTTGAAAACCTTGCCCGACATGCCCATCAATGAATAAACGGTTATTAAGTCCATCATGATAGAGACTATTTGTCAGATTAGCATCTCCTCCATTTAAATAATACTTAAGGTCTGTTTCTCCAAGAAGCATTGCATGTGAAGGCTCCGAAACATTAGTGGTTTTAATCGGAGAATACAGGGCACTTTGGCCTCCCCAACCTGCCCATTGAGGCATTGCATAACCAGTAATATTTGTACTAGTTCCATACACAGGGACATTAAGTGAATCATTACTAGGACATTTAAAGATATTGCTATCAATACTTACCTCAACCTCGCGCATGGGGCCCGTCTCCTCTCGGTCTATGCTTAAATAAGGTGCTAAAGTCCAATACCATGGTCGTGAATGCGCATTAGGAGTATTACCACGAACCTCTGGTAAGAACTGATCATTGTCGAGCTCGTACATAGTCATCGCCAAATGAATTTGCTTAAGTTGGCTCTTGCATACTGTTTGCTTTGCTTTTTTGCGGGCTTTTCCTAAAACGGGCAAGAGTAAGCTGGCCAATATCCCGATAATCGCTACCACCACGAGTAATTCAATTAAAGTAAAAGATTTATTTAAGATAACTCTTTTCTTTTCATTATTTTTGCCACCTAAAATTCTCATAGAAACCTCAATATTAAATTTCAAAAACTTATGTTCCTATGATAGTGAACCCGCAGCATAAGAGCTTGATACAGTAAAATTGTTTTTTTTTGGAAAAATCTCAAAAAGTATCCTGCAAAAAAAACCTGGGTACTTTCCACCTGCTTGGCATTTGCTCACTCCCGTCAAAACCCTGGGTTCGCTTGGCTTACCCAAGTCCTATCTTTTGCGGGAGAAAAGGTGGAATTATGCTTTCATACTGCATTTAGTAGTATCAAGCTTCACAAACTCTGGTTAATTAGTTCCAAAGATCTTTATATAACTATTTCAAAGCCCACGGAGATTCAAAATGCCCATTACCCTTCCACCGATTAGTCGCCGTCAATTCATCAAGAATTCAATCGCTCTGGGTGGCACCGCTTTTATAGCGCCTAGTGCCTTGGCCTCCGCAGAAAGTGAAAGCATCCCCTTAGACCCAAACCGCGTCGCTTTGTTTTCAGACACTCACATCAGTGCCGACCCCAAGCAATCCTACCCAGGAACCAAATGGCCGGGTTCGCCAGTCAAAGATGGCGATCATGAATGGGTGAACATGGCCGATGCTTTTACTCAAGCAGCCAATAGCGTTATTGCTCTCAATCCTCGCCCAGCTCATCTCATCATCAATGGTGATTGCGCTCTCAGCAATGGCAAAGAAGGCGAGTACAAAGAACTCTTCAGGCTCATTGAGCCACTGCGTGCGGCCGGCATCACTGTACATGTCACCATTGGTAATCACGACAATCGCGAGAAGTTGTGGAAATTGCTTCCCTTCCTCAAGAAGCAGCAAATGGGGATTCATGCTGATGTAATTGAACTGCCCCATGCCAACCTCATACTTTTGGATTCAAAAACCCGTTCCTTAGGTGGAAATCAGTTAGCTTGGCTCAGCCAACAACTCGACCAACGTGCGGATAAGCCCGCCCTCATTTTCAGTCACTATAATCCCTATGCTAACCGTGGCGTACGTCCTATCCCAGGCTTGCGTGATGGCAAAGCGCTCTTGAAACTTCTGGCTAAGCGAAAGCACGCAAGGGCCTACATCAATGGACATACTCATGAGTGGCAGCACGATCAACAGGATCATCTCCATATCGTCAATCTACCCGCGGTCGCCTACTACTTTGGCAAAGGTCACGCCAATGCTTGGGTTGATATGAAACTTACAGAAACTTCCGCTGATCTCGAGTTACAATGCATCAACTCCAAACACAAGCAGCATGGTGATCGAAGACAGCTCATTTTAAAAAACATCTAGAATCCAAGGAACTTAGAATGAACTCCATTAAATTATTAGCCCTTACTTTTGCCTACTTGTGCATATTCACAAGCAATCTCACCGCTTCAGAGCCTGACAAATCCCTTACCGTACGCGTTGCTTCTTATAACGTGGAATTCGGCAAAAGCGCCACTCCCGAACAAATTGGCGAAATGTTTAAGCCCTACAATTTGGATATCATCGGTTTTGACGAAGCTCCCGATGGTGATTGGACCGCTCGCGTCGGCAAAGTACTGGGCATGAAGTACAGCTTTGTGGGCAAAATATCTTCGGCCAATCACAAGGATAAATACAAGACGATTCTCAGCCGGACACCATTAGAAAGAAAAGTCGAGCATGATCTAAGTGTTGACCGCAGACGCTGCTGGAATCCTGCATCGGCAGTGAGGGCGGTGACTAAGATTGATGGTGTTGCCATCGCCTTTTACTCACTTCATATCTGTAGTACGCGCGACCGTGAAAAGATTGGGCATGCCTACAAACTTGTCGGCGAAGTTTTACGGAAAGAGACGACGGAGAGGGTGATCGTCGTCGGCGATTTTAACAACAATATTGGCGACGCGGCCATGAATACCTTCAAGAAAGCGGGTTTCAAAGCAACGTGGAAAGACCTAAAGATTGACGTCTCCAAGGAATACACCTACAACGCCTTCGACCCAAAAAAGAATCTCGGGGTCATCGATCACATCCTCTGCAAGACCTCGGCTGGAGCCAAGGTAACAGCGGGCGGCATCATCGAACTCAAAAAGCCCCTATCGGATCACAAACCCATCTGGGCAGAAATCATCTTCCCCCGCGAACTCAAAACTAAAAAGACCTTATAAAAATTCAAAGATATATGAATAATCTATTACTTATTAACATAATGATCATGACTTGCTGCTTTGCGAGTCGCCCTGAAAAACCGAATGTCATCCTGCTCTTGACCGACGACCTCGGCTGGCAAGATGTTAAATGCTACGACATCGATGCGCCCTCGCCAATGGAGACCCCCAACATTGATAAATTGGCAAAAAAGGGTATCCAGTTCTGGCAAGGCTATTCACCCGCACCGAGCTGTGCCCCGTCACGAGCAGCGATCCTCAGTGGAATCCATCCCGCGCGGGCTCAGCAAACACATGTCTCCGGAGGAACTCCTCCAGCTCCCTACCACAAGACTCTGCATCGCATGATGCCTCCTTGGTATAGATCAAGTATGCCTATCGAAACCTACACACTTGCACAAGCACTGCGAGACAATGGCTACACCACCGGCCATAGTGGCAAATGGCATTTGTCTAAGGTTTATGGTGGCTACCCACAGCCACAGGATCACGGTTTTGATTGGAGCCGTAATAACCATGGAATTCTTAAAGCCATGAAACCTCATCGCTTAACGGGCTTTGCCACAAATCAAGCCGACGACCCCTATCGACTTGACGAAAAGGGCTTCTGCACCCACCAGAATAGCGAAGATGCCCTCACTTTTGTACGGGAGAACAAGGAAAAGGCCTTCTTTCTCTATTACGCCACTTTTCTCGTTCACACCCCAGTTCAAACACGTAGTGAACGGCTCCTAAAAAAATATTGTGATAAACTGGGCGTCGAATTACCTGAAAATCCCAAAGAGTGGAAGGGAGAGGGACAGACCAATCCCTTTTACTGTGCCATGGTTGAGGAGCTGGACTATTACGTCGGCAAGCTCTTCGATTATCTCGACACCACCGAGGATCCGCGTTGGCCGGGGCACATGCTAAGCGAAAACACCTATATCATTTTTACCTCCGATAACGGTGGCATGGAAAAAATCCCTGGCGAGATTATCACCGATAACTACCCCCTGCATCGCGGCAAAATTTCGGCCATGGAGGGCGGGGTCCGCGTACCACTCATCATCACCGGCCCTGGAATTACTCCAAAACAGCAATCCGATGTCATGATTAACGGACTCGATTTTTACCCCACCATTCTTTCCTTGACGGGAACTCAGAAACCAAAGGATAAAATCTTCGATGGCTGCGACATTTCCACGCTACTCGCAAAAAATCCTGCGGACCCATTGCTAGTCCAAGAGCAGGATGGCTCCGTTCGCGATACCATGCTTTGGCATTTCCCCAATAGCGTTGCACTCGAAAGTACAATCCGTATCGGCGATTATAAACTGATCCGTAATTATGACCACATCAACAATAAACACGCACCCGAACTAGAGCTCTAACAACTCTACGAAACCCGCGAGGGCAAGCAAGTCCGCGGTGATATTGAAGAATCGAAAAACCTGGCAAAGATCATGCCGGAAAAAGCGCAAGCAATGAATCAGAAACTTACTAAAACTCTAGAGGGGATGAAGGCCAGCTATCCCTATTATAATCCCCATTACAAAAATGATCTGCCGGACAAAGAAAAAGTTCCCACCGTTCTCTCGCATAGCCAGAAGGGCTCCATCGTAGAATGTACTTATCAGGAAAATGGAGCTAGGGTGCTGCGAGCCAATTTGCTCTATACCCTTAATGGTGGCGAGCCTGCAGAAGAATGGTTTCGAACGCCTGCCAAATTGCTCCCCGGCTCGAAGTTAAGCGCCACACTTCCAAAAGGAACAAGTCATTACGTCATTAGCCTCATTGATGAAAATAATTTCCTCGTCTCTTACCCAGAGATCAATAAGCCAACAAACAATAAGCCTACATCACTCAAAGCACTTCGAGTGACTAAGAAAAAAACAAAATCACAATGAAGTGCGTATTAAGAATACTTCTTTCTCGGATAAGTGCCTTAGGTTTGTAGTTCACTCTTTAGAGTGCCAAATAACAAATTTTTCCGCAGGCTAAAAGCTTAAACTACGTTCCTTTTTTTGGTAGGTAGTACACTCTTTAGAGTGCCGACATAGCGTTATGGAGACCATAATAAATCATATCCGGTCGTCGAAGATGGCCAATCGAGTCCCTGCTCTGCAATGCTCAAAATTTCATTGTATTTTTTGTCAAAAAACATCAGCACGCTTTAAAAAATCGGGTTTAGCAGTTCGAGAGAGTACAAGCTCGATAATGACTGGAATAGAAGAAGGATAATATGAAAAAATTTATAAAAATCATCTTGAGTATGGCTTTCGTGCTTACCCTCCTTCCTAAGTTAAACGCACAGTCTGAAAAGCCTAATATTGTCATTATTCTGACGGATGATTTAGGCTATGGCGACGTCTCTTTCTTGAACCCCGAATCCAAAGTGCGGACTCCGCACATGGATGCCCTCGCCAAAGAAGGCGTCTGGGCGAGCGATGCCCACGCGCCCAGCACCGTCTGTAGCCCCAGTCGCTATTCCTTACTCACAGGACGTTATGCCTGGAGAGGATCACTACGTGCGGGCCGCTTGAACCCATGGAAAGAATCGGCAATTGAAAAAGATCGCGTCACACTACCCAAAATACTGAAAGAAAAGGGCTATCATACTGCACTCATCGGCAAATGGCATCTCGGTTTCGAGTGGCCATGGATGGGTGGGGGAAAACCGTCAGAATCCATCATTGGCAAAGGAACGAGTACGGCAAGCTGTGAGATGTTTGATTGGAGCAAGCCTATAAAAGGAGGTCCTCTCGGAGCTGGATTTGATTACTACTTTGGCGATGATGCTCCCAATATGCCTCCCTATGCCTTCATCGAAAACGATCGTTTAACTTGCGAGCCCGTTAATATTGACGGACGAAAACTCATGAAGCAACAAACAATGAGGGGTGGCTATATTCACGGGATTGGTCCAGGTGAAAAAGGATGGCAATTGAACAAAGTCATGCCAACGATCACGGCTAAGGCTATTGACTTTATTGATCAAGAAAGTAAAAAAGAAAAGCCCTTCTTTCTCATGTACGCTCCCACATCACCCCACTCTCCCATTGTCCCCTTGGACAAATATAAAGGAAAGAGTTTAGCCGGTCCCTACGGTGACTTCATCATTCAAACGGATGAGGCTATCGGACAAGTTGTTAAAGCCCTCAAAAATTCTGGAGTTTATGAAAACACCTTATTAATTATCTCTAGTGATAATGGCCCTGCCCCCTTCATGCGTGAACGCATTCAAACTCATGGTCACAATCCCTCTGGACCTCTACGAGGGCTAAAGCGTGACCTGCTTGAAGGTGGTCACCGCGTCCCCTTTATTGCCTCTTGGCCCAAAGGTGAAATCAAGGGAGGAAAAGAAATTGATGCACTACTTTCTCAAACTGACCTCTTTGCCACCATTGCGGGGATCATTGATTACAAGCTCGAAGACAGCATCGCAGAAGATAGCCTCGATATTCTAGCTACACTTCGTTCAAACCAAACTGTACGCCAAGAACTCGTTTACCATGCCTCCAATGGCAAACTCGGACTTCGCCAAGAGAATTGGGCCTACCTCCATCCTAAGGGTATTACTAGCGAACCCGATTGGTTCAAACAAATTTGGAACGGCGACTCAATTGATGGTCCGGCCCTATTATTCGATCTCTCCACTGACCTAGCTCAGCGAAACAATTTGTATAAAAAATTTCCCGAACGCATTCAGCAGATGGAATCCCGTCTAAAGAAAATCCAAAACGGAAAATCCACTCGCTAAACAATTTCAAAAGTAATTAACTAATACCTAAGGAATAAAATGAATAAAATAATCGCGCTACTAAGCTTCTGTTTAGTCTTCTCATCTTGGGGGGATAATACAGCAAGAACTTACGAACTTTGGGAATTAAATCCTCCGCCCAATAATGGCAGAACCAAATGGGAATCAACAAAATCCAGCAAAAGACCCAATTCCTATGATCGAGATTGGGAGCGTTGGTCATACCCTATTGGCAATGGCTACACTGGGGCCAATATTTTTGGGCGCACCGATACAGAACGAATTCAAATTACTGATAAGACGCTCCATAACAGGGGGAAATATAATAAGGGTGGTTTGACTAGCTTTGCGGAAATCAAGCTTGATTTCAGACATCATAAGTTTAGTAAATACCGTCGCTCACTTAACTTGAACGAGGGCATTGCTCATGTTGCTTATAACTACCGTGGCGTCAACTACACGCGTGAGTATTTTGCCTCCTACCCCGATAATGTGATTGTTATTCGTCTTACAGCTGACAAGAAAGCCGCGCTTTCATTTGAGATTCGCCCCGAAATCCCCTACCTCGAACGCAAGGAACGCAGCGGTTCCATCAGCGCCAAAGACGACCTCCTCACTCTGAAAGGTTCCATTGCTTTATTCAGCTGTAATTTTGACGGTCAGATCAAAGTCTTAAACGAGGGCGGCACGCTCAAGGCTAATGCTAAACAGGGAAGCATTGAAGTCAGCAAGGCGGATGCCGTCACTATTCTCATTGCCACTGGCACCAATTACCGTCTCCATGAAGATACTTTCCGCAATACCTCAGCCAAAAAACTCAATCCTAAAGAATTTCCTCATAATGAGGTCTCGGCTCGCATTCAGGCAGCTCAAAACAGAGGATATGAGCAGCTCAAAGAAAGACACCTCAAGGATTATCAGAACTTATTTGGCCGCGTTGCCGTCAATCTTAATTCAAGACCATCAAATGACCCCACACACATCCTCTTAGAAAAATATAAAGCGGGTAAAACGAATAACTGGCTCGAAGAACTGATGTTTCAGTACGGCCGTTACCTACTCATTTCCAGTTCGCGCGAGAAGAGTCTGCCCGCCAACCTACAAGGCGCTTGGAGTCAGGATTATTACACGCCGTGGTCAGGAGGCTTTTGGCATAACATCAATGTGCAGATGAATTACTGGGGGTCGATGAGCACCAACCTCGCCGAGTGCTTCCAATCGTACACTAATTTTTACAAGGCCTACCTGCCCATCGCACGAGAACATGCCACCGACTACGTGCAAAAATACAACCCCAGTCAAGTGACCAAAGGCGGTGATAATGGTTGGATTATTGGCACGGGAGCCAATGCCTATTATATCCCTAGTGCCGGTGGTCATTCCGGTCCGGGCACTGGTGGCTTCACCGCTAAACTTTTGATGGATTATTATCTCTTTACTCAGGATAAGCAATACCTCGAAGAAGTCGCCTACCCAGCCATGCTCTCCTTGAGTAAGTTTTACTCAAAAGTTTTGATCCCCCATGGCGATAAACTTCTCGTCGAGCCTTCCGCCTCACCCGAACAGCTTGCCAAGCCGGAACAAGTCAAAAATATGCCCGGCAAACTCAAAGGTGGAAAATATTACGTCACCGCTGGTTGTACCTTCGATCAAGGCTTTGTCTGGGAAAGTTTTGCCGACACGCTCACACTCGCTGACGCACTAGGTAGCGAAGACCCCTTCCTCGATACCATCCGCGAACAAATTACCAAGCTCGACCCCATCCTCATTGGTGCCGATGGCCAGATCAAAGAATACCGCGAGGAAAATAACTACAGTGATATTGGCGATAAAAAGCACCGCCATATCTCGCACCTTTGCCCCCTTTTCCCGGGCACACTCATCAGTCAGAAATCAGACTGGTTGCAGGCAGCAAGTAAAACCTTGGACCTACGTGGCGATAAAACTACGGGCTGGGCACTGGCACATCGCATGAATAGTCGTGCTCGCCTCGGTGAAGGCGAGAAAGCCCACAAAGTCTACCAACGCTTTATTAAAGAACGCACCGTGCAAAATCTTTGGACCCTTCATCCCCCTTTCCAAATCGATGGTAGCCTCGGCACTATGGCGGGCGTCGCTGAAATGCTTCTGCAGAGCCATGAGGATACGATAAAAATTCTCCCTGCCCTACCAAAAGCTTGGGAAGATGGCCATTTTGATGGCTTAGTGGCGCGTGGTAATTTTGCGATTTCCGCAAAATGGAACAAGGTCAGAGCAAGTGAATTTTCAATTGAATCCAGAAGTGGCGGTCAATGTAGCCTATCCTATCCTGGAATCGGCAATGCAATGATCTCTGATAGTCAAGGCAAGCGGTTGACACTTACTAAAGTGAGTGAAGACCAAATTAACTTCACGACAAAACTTGGCGAAACTTACCAAGTGAAATTTGATCAAGACCTGAGCGCAAGCAGCAATCAAATCGAATTATTTGTCAGTCCACAAGGCAATGACACTTTCGAAGGCACGAGCAAAGACAAAGCCCTTGCATCACTCGCCAAAGCTCGCGACCTCGCTCGCAGCTATGCCGGGAAACAAGCCGTCAGCATACAGCTTGCCGACGGCATTTATTACTTGCCCGAGACTTTGGTTTTTTTTTCCAAGGATTCAGGAACGGCCGAGTTCCCCATTGTTTACCGCGCCGAAAATGAAGGTGGTGCGATCCTGAGTGGCGGCGTCAAACTCGATCTCAAATGGACGGCCTTTAAAGACGGCATCTTTCAGGCTCAAACTCCCGAGAGTTTAGCCATTGATCAGGTATTCATCAATGGCAAGGCTCAGCGCATGGCGCGTTACCCAAACTATGATGCCAAAAAGAAGACGGATGCCTACCAGGGCTATAGTGCCGATGCCTTTTCAAAGGAGCGTGCTAGCAAGTGGGCCGATCCTGCAGGTGGCTATATTCACGCCATGCACGTTCACCGCTGGGGCGGTTATCACTACCGTATCACAGGCAAAGATGCTAAGGGTGAAGTGACCTATGAAGGCGGCTGGCAGAACAATCGTCAGATGGGTATGCACAAGAACTACCGCATGGTTGAGAATATTTTCGAGGAACTCGATGCGCCAGGCGAATGGTTCCACAATGCCAAGACCTCCACACTCTACTACAAACCTGCTCCCGGCGTGGACTTAGCAAAGGCGAAGCTCGAGGTGGTACGCCTTCGTCATCTCGTCGAATTCCAAGGAAGCCAAAAAGCCCCTGTAAAGCATATCAAGCTCCAAGGCTTTACGCTTCGTCACACCGCAAGAACTTTCATGGATTGTAAAGAACCCTTACTGCGCTCGGATTGGGCCATCTACCGCGGCGGTGCCTTCCTACTGACGGGAACCGAGGATGTGAGTATTCTTGATTGCGAATTCGATCAAGTGGGTGGCAATGCGATTTTTGTTAACAACTACAATCGCCGCACGCTCGTTAAAGGCTGCCACATTCACGATGCCGGTGCTAGTGGAGTGTGCTTTGTCGGCGACCCCAAAGCAGTTCGCAACCCGCTTTTTGAGTACAAAGAAGTCAATGACTTATCAAAAATTGATCTCACTCCGGGCCCCAAAACCGATAACTACCCCGCCGACTCAATCGTCGAAGATTGCCTCATTCATGGCATCGGAACAGTTGAAAAGCAACCTGCTGGGGTTCAAATTTCCATGGCACAGGGCATTACGGTGCGCGATGTCTCGATCTACGACTGCGCTCGATCAGGTATAAATATAAGCGAAGGCACCTGGGGTGGACACCTCATCGAAGGCTGCGACGTTTTTGACACGGTTTTAGAAACTCATGATCATGGCTCATTCAATTCTTGGGGACGCGATCGCTTCTGGCACCTTAGAAATGCCCCTGCAGAAAAACTCCCCGAACTCGCCTTACTCGATGCGGTAAAAACTTCTGTGATTCGCAATAGCCGTTGGCGCTGTGACCACGGCTGGGACGTCGATCTCGATGATGGTTCAAGCAACTACAACATCTACAATAACTTGCTCCTTGCAAAAGGTCTCAAATTACGCGAGGGCTTCCGTCGCCATGCATGGAATAATGTCATGGTAAATAATGGTCTGCACCCCCATGTTTGGTATCTAGGCAATGGGGACGAAGTTCACGGCAATATCCTCATGGGCCGACATCGTCCCGCACGTATGAAGCGACCTAACGCCGATGCTGCCCAAGTTGATAAAAACTTCTTTTATGTTGCCAATGAAGCTCCAGTTAAAGCGACTTCAAAAACATTAGGTTGGGACAAAAATTCGCTCTTCGGGGATCCACAATTTATTGATCCAAGCAAGGGGGATTTCCGTGTCAAAGAAGACTCACCCGCTTTTTCTATTGGTTTCAAGAACTTTCCCATGGATCAATTCGGAGTCAAAAAACCTTCACTCAAAAAAATCGCTCGCACGCCAAAACTGCCTAAGGTTTCATCTCCAACAGTTACCACAAAAGAAAAGCCTCAGAAAATAGTTTCTCCTACGGAAAGTTCCTTAGCCGTATTCTTGGGCGCGAGCCTGCAAAACTTAACTGGCGAAGAGTTCTCCGCCTATGGCGTAAGTAAAGAAGTTGGTGGCGTGATCTTAGTTGAGGTACCAAAAAATTCTGAGGCGGCTCGTCATGGTTTCAAAGAAGGCGATGTGATTCAGCAGATTAATGGCAAGGCAACACCCACAATTAAAGCACTGCTGCAAACATACCTGAGCGCAGGAAATAAAGCCCTCAAAATCAAATTTGTACGTCAACAACAAGCTCAAGAAACTCTCATCAAAAAGCAGACTTGGATCGATTTAGAAAGTTCCAAAAACACCGAAGGCTTTAAGCAAATCCCAAAGGCTCATCATTTCACACTCACATCGAATATCAAAACGAATAACGCCCCCCTCACAAGCTTAAGTGATGGTCAACTTCTCCGCAGCTATGGCCCCGTTTTTGCCAATGGTACAAAAAACACCGCCTATAAAATGGATCTCGGCAAAGTGAGAACTCTAACAGCCATTAGCACTTGGTCTTGTGGCTTGGGCAGACGTGGGGCTCAAAACTTCACCCTCTATGCAAGTTCAGCCAATCAAGACCCAGGCTGGGATAGCAGCAAGTGGATGCCTTTAGCAACGATTGATACCCGTGCCTTCAAGGGAAGTGACTTCAATGCCAGCTCACTAAAAGCCACTGATGGTGAATCACTCGGAGAATTCCGTTGGCTCATGTGGAAAGTATCTCCAATTAGCAGCAAGGGTGGTGGTGAGCATAGCGCTTTCCAAGAATTCAATGTGGAATATAAGTAAACTTATCTGTTATGAGGAGAAGGTTTTATATGTTTTTTTAAGCAAGCTGAAGCTTGAACTACGTGCCTTTTTTAGCCCCCTGTTTGCCAAGCAAGTGCTTGGCGATCCCAAAAGACCTTTTTGTCCACATTTTTAATGCACACTGAAGAGGCTATGAAAAAATAAATATAAGCTGATTCAGGGCTGGAAGCCCGACATAATGTAGCGTGTGGCGTGAGCCACACGAACTGACGTGATTAAACGAAGGAGGGCTGAAAGTCCGACACCTACGGGGCACGTAGTCTGCGATTTCCAAGCTGGTTCTTGGCGATCCCAAGAGACCTTTTTGCCCGCATTTTAGGAAAAACAAAGAGACTGTGGAAAAAACATAAGCTGATTCAGGGCTAGAAGCCCGACATAATGTAGCGTGTGGCGTGAGCCACACGATCTGACGTGATTAAACGAAGGAGGGCTCACCTGTGAGTCCGGCATATTATTCCGGACCCAAGCCTGGGCCCTAAATTAATGAAAAAACCGTTTCCATGCCCCTGACGGATCATGCTACATTTTAGCGGGCTCACAAGTGAACCCTAGTAAAAAACGGCGACAGGATCTACGTAGTTCACTCTTCAGAGTACCGTAATGAGGAGAAGGTTTTGGACGCATTTTTCAACAAGCTGAAGCTTGAACTACCTGCCTTTTTTAGCCCCGTGTTTGCCAAGCAAGTGCTTGGCGATCCCAAAAGATCTTTTTGTCCGCATTTTTAATGCACACTGAAGAGGCTGTGAAAAAATAAATATAAGCTGATTCAGGACTGAAATCTCAACAAATTTCAGGTAGTAACGTGCGTCGGACACCCGTACCCAAGAAATAAGAACATAATGTGAGGCATGAGTTTAAAGCAAGCTAAAGCTTGAACCACATAAAAAATAGAAACGCGATGATTACTAATGCTATTATTTTACCACTATAAACTTTTTAAAGCTTATTTGTACGCATCCCACATACTGCCATTAGATCTCCAATAATTAGCACCATAAGGTGCTAAGGTTGCGTTAAAGTCCAAGCTCTCAACATGCCCGTCGACAAAAAGATAGTTCACCTCATAGAAGTCGTGCATCATGCCATCACTTTGTAGTGTTTCAAAATTTCGAAGATCTGTCGCTCTAACTACATTATCGACATTTCTGCCCATTCGGGTGAAGTTACTTGAACGGTTATAGTCAAAAAGCATTATCGATTCATTAGGCACCGTTACATCGCTAAGATTTGCGGCATAACCAAATCCCATGACCCCTTGGCCAGTGAACCATTGTGTATTGGGCTCAGGCGCTGTAAACCGTGAGGTAGCATAGGACATTTCTACATTAGCAGTAGTCGTGTCCTCAAAAAGTGGGCAGCGGTATAATTGACCATAGTCGTCCCCAAAAGTACTTTTAGCGAGAGAGCGCGCAGTTTTTTGCGCGTCTGTTAATGTCTCACGGCCATCATAACCAGAAAGGTGATCATCCCAGCTCACATCAGGATTACCAGAAGGTTTCGGGACATAGCCATCATTATCATCCGTAAACATAAGTAGGGCTGAATTTATTTGCTTTTGATTGCTGGTGCATACGGCAATCCTAGCTTTTTTCCGCGCCTTACTTAAAGTTGGCAGCAAGAAACTGGCCAAAATTCCTATAATGGCCACTACCACCAAAATTTCAATCAGCGTGAAACGCGTAGTCAATCTACGATTGCTCTTCTTTCTAAACTCTATTTTTCTCATAAAATCCTCAGGCTTACTGCAATTAGTATTCTTCTTTAAGTGAATAACCCGCTTAAAACCTGAGATGCTACTGTATAATACTTTTAATTTACTGTATAATTATATTTTCTATTTATTCCTTATTGCTCTACTTGCAATAACTTAAAAACATTTAACTGAGCAGCTACCTGCTTGCTCTGAATAAAAAAGTTTTGCACAGTGTGCTGCGCCTACACCAAGGTTCTTTATGAAAATAACAAAAAGCTCTCGACTTTACCCACTCGATTAAGAAGGACTGAGTTACTTATTAAGCATGCTCTTTTTTAAGTTTTTTGTGACTTTTTCTTCAACGCTGGTGAAACTACTTTTGCTAATGATCAAGCGGTCATTTTTAGCATTTTCACTTTCTAAATATCCAAGGTAAATAAAGGAGTAAATACTCAAACTCAAACTTAAGAAGGCTAGGTTGATTAATTGTCCTTGCGCTAGGCTGCAAAGAGCGATACTGGAAGCTTTAAGCCATTTCAGCAGCATGATTAATAATGCGAAGAACGCAAAGATTACATAAAACCATCCACTGAAAATGACAGGATTAATGCTAAAAACCATCTGAACAATTTCGCTTAAGGCGGCCTCTTGTAGGACTTGGATACACAAAGCTACAGTCACTAGACTTATTGGCAAGACGAGGCATACAGTTAATAGGCTCACCTTAAATTTGTGTAAAGATTTTTTATCGGCTAAATCAAAGATGATCAATTTTTTGCTATACTTGCAAAACAAACTCCAAGAAGAAAGGATAAAGAGTAAAAAAGTTAGAGTCAACAACTCAATGGAGTAGAGAACTAAAGTTTCTTTGATGCTCCAATTAATACTCGCAAAAGGCAAGAACTTATAAATTTGATAAGCCACTAAAGGCACTAAGATAAATTTGGCCCAATGAAGCAACCATTCGCACATCGAGTACAGCTGCAATGATTGCTTCTGACCCTTAATCAATTTATGCCAAGCTAGAAACGCAATGAGACCTAACATGATTATGAAGCCAATAGAATTCAGTAGTGAGAAGTAATACTTTTCAAAAAAATTGTACTCCATTTCTCGACTCTCTTTGAAGAATTTTGGCTTCGTCATTTCCTCTATTGTTCCTACCGCAGGGATTACCATTGAAGCCAGCATGCTTGATTTTTCCATAAAGATTTTTTCGAACTCTTTATCACCGACTTTTTTCTTTTCTTTCCATCCAGCAATCACTTGAGAACAACGACTAAAAAAACCACTTGACTTCGCTAGTTCAGGATTCTCCATCAAGCTTTTATTTTCCGTATATATTCTCCCAAGCGCTCCAATAACTAAAACTTCAATTAGGGTATCTGAATTCTCTAAACGTTGGCGACAAATTTTCTCTAAAAGCCTGATTTCATTCACTTTCCCCCTCTTAACAACGGCTTTACCGAAATTTCTTAGGGAACCCAAGTCAGGCAAAATGAAAGCCGCGGCATGGCCCACATCCTTAATCGACTTTATGAAACTTTTTCTGCCAAAATTTTGGTAAACTTGCATCTCTTCCAAACGAAGCGCATCAAAGTCCGTTTTCTTCACCATTTCTTGCATTTTCTGCATGAGCTTAGCAAATTCTTCTTCCGAACTCACTTCGGCCATTTCTCGATTCACACTCTTTTCTAAATGTTTCCCAAGCCAGAGTGAATCTAAATAAGCATTATTGGGCATTTGCTGACTGAGTTCTTGATAAAGTTCATCACTAAAATCATTCTCCAATTGCCTTAACTTCACTATTTTGGGATCTAAAGCTGATTGCGGAAGCTCACGACTCAGTTCAAAATATTCTCTACCCCCAAAAAATAAGGCTGTGAAAATTGAGAGAGGGACAAATACGTACCAGAGCATCGCCTTCACTTGTGCGCGTTTATTTAAGCGCTTTAAATTCCCCGCGAGTAAACGTTCTTTAACTTCACTCAAAGCACCGAAATCTTTGAAGGCTTGTTCGGAACTTTCTTCTTCACTCATGCCACGCACAATATTGGCATCGTAACTCTCCCACAAGTGACTTTCCAACTCAAACTGCACATCGAGCTGGAGCTCAAGATCACCTTCGAGATCCCGACTGAGTTCCTCTACTTTGCCCCTAATTTCTTTTTCAAAACTCACCGTAAAATCAGTTTGAAGGTTCATTTAAAGGAGAAAAAAGTGTATTGACTGACTCCGAGAACTTTTGCCATTCATTCACTCGCGAAGTCAGTTGTTGCTTTCCCAAGCCAGAAATATGATAATACTTACGACGTCGCTCACCCTCCGGTTTTTGCCATTCGCTTTTAATTAAACCCTCACCTTCCATGCGGTGGAGACAGGGATATAGCGTGCCCTCTTTCCACTGAAATTCACCATTGGTACGCTCGTGAACTTCTTTTATAATTTCGTAACCGTACATCTCTCTTTCGTTGAGCAACTTCAAAACTACGGGTACTGCGATACTTCTTAATAAATCACCTTCGAACATAATAGACTCCTTATACTTTGCCTGTCTAGGTATTAAATTATATACCTAGCCTCACAAAGTATCAAGAGTGGGTTTTATATTTTTGGAAAATTAAATTGATCATCATTAGCCATAAAGCGGGGGATTCTTCCCTCATCTAGAGCAACTCGGAGCCAGCACCGAACCCCGTGAGGCTTGCCACCCTCAACTGGCGGTTCGAGAGCAATCAATTATGAAACGAAATTTGTGATTCCTATCACTCCAATGTAATTTAATACACTTGGAGTTATGGATGAACAGAAAAGAGTTTGAGGATACACGCAATTGGCATAGTAGAGGTTTCATCTCTCACTATGACGCTTGTGATAAGTACCAAATGATCA
The DNA here is from genome assembly GCF_000170755.1 of Lentisphaera araneosa HTCC2155. Classification (NCBI taxonomy): domain Bacteria; kingdom Pseudomonadati; phylum Lentisphaerota; class Lentisphaeria; order Lentisphaerales; family Lentisphaeraceae; genus Lentisphaera; species Lentisphaera araneosa. The sequence continues at coordinate 33,531 of NZ_ABCK01000026.1, read as the reverse complement.
CCTACCGACTAGCCGATAGTTTACCCAATGAAGTACTTAAGCAGCCGGGAGCCCCGCTAAAAAGACTGGGAGCCCCGCATTCCAATGCGGATGAATCTACTCAAAAGAGAAAACTTACTGAATCCCTCCTCGATCAATCATATGGCTCATGCATCCTACAAGACCCAAAAGTAGCTCAACAGCAAATTGAAGCCTGGACATACTTTGACCGTGAACGCTATGAGCTCATTGCCTACGTCGTCATGCCGAATCATGTTCACTTAATGATCAAAACGTATAATGAATGGCCCATCTCCAAACTAGTGCCCTCATGGAAAAAGCATGTAACTTATTATGTCCAAAAAGATAAAGAATTATGGGGAGAATATTCTAAGTCATACTTAATATTTAAAGCAAATTCCACATTGGAACACAAGGATCCCAGTACAAAAGTTTACCTTTGGCAACAAGAATACTGGGATCGTTTTATAAGAGACGAAAACCATTTCCAAAATAGTATTCGTTATATTATGAAAAATCCTATAAAAGCGGGTTTAGCTGATTCCATAGAAGCTTGGCCTTGGAGCGCTGTTTTATAAAAACATCCGCATTGGAATGCGGAGCTCCCAGCTGGAACACTTTTAGATTTTTATCCATCCGCATTGGAATGCGGAGCTCCCAGCTGAAATAATACTATTCGGGGCCAGCCCCGAACCCCGTGAGGGTTGCCACCCTCAACTGGCGATTCGAGAGCAATTAATTTAAGACAGCTGTTTTCCTTTGTGGAAAACTGCAGCAACACTACCCGGAAAAGTTTCGCCGTGGTAAGGCGTCCAAGCTGAACGACTTTTGACTTCTTCGTTTTTGGCCGTCCAAGGTGTGTTAGGATCAATCACTGTGAAAGAACCTACATAACCCTCGGCAACTTTACCGAAAGGTGCATCAATGAACTGATCGAATTGATTGACGAAGTTGCCGGGATTCCACGCTGTCACTTTTGCGACATCCGCAGACGTAAAGCCCTGCTCTTTCATGAGCCAAGTTGTAAAGGCACCGTAGGTATCCAGCTGAGAAGTTCCCGAGACACCGTCGACATCGGCTAAAGCTTCGAAGCCTTCTTTATCTTCGTCTTTCATTTTTTCAAAATTCTCGAGGCAAATGCGATCGAGCTCAGTGATTTCTTCTAAACTTAAAGCCGCAAGGTTGCCAATCTTTTTTCTAATTTCCATAGGTTGATAACGACCGAGTTTTTCACAAATTCTATGGGGAGCATGATCTGTGGCAATGAAATCTACTGTGCCATCGAGCAGGCCCGCGAGTAGGCCTTTACGGTCAATTTCGTCACGGAAAGCAGGGTTCATCTGCAACCAAGGCTTATTATTTTTATCTAAAGATGAGGTATCCCAATAGAGTTGCTGGGGAGTCGTTTCCACTGTCACAGTCACACCGCGTTCTTTCGCCGCGCGAACGAGCTCCAGCCCATCGCCAGTGGAGAAGTGGCAGAGCTTGCCCTTGAGTTCATATTTCTCAATGAGGTAGAGTGCAAAAGCCGTTGCGGTGTTCGCAGCTCCGCGAGGGCGACGCTCACTATGAGTTTCATTCTCTTTTGAAGTCTCGAGAATATAAGGATCTTCGCAGTGGAAACTTACGTAGCAGCCCTTGTAGCGCTTAATCGTTTCTTCTAGTTCTTGCTGAGAATTAAAGAAAAGGTCACCTATAGATGGGCCCATGAAGGCTTTGTAAGGGACTTTTTGCGAAAGGGGGTTTGTGTCTGGACCAATGCCCGCATAAAGCGTGAAGTGAACATCTGTGTCTTTGCAGAGCTCGCATTTTCTTGCGTACTTTTCGTCGTCTACGGGAGCTTCGGGATTATTGGGCATATCCGCAACGTGAACCACACCACCGTGCACTGCTGCTGCAGAAGCCGTCTTGAATGATTCTTTGTAGAGCTGCTTACCGGAAACATCTTCGCGAGCGTGAATGTGAATATCTCCCATGCCCGGAAAAATCATTAGGCTTTCATCAAACTTATGATCTGCCGTACCTAAACCCTTGCCAAGTGCCTCAATATGTCCCTGTTCATTCACTTTTACCTGACCGCAAAACTCGCCATCATGGTTACAAAATCTACCTTCGATAATCATCTTTTAATCCCTTGATTTTTTGCTAATAACTTTAGCTCAACGAAGCCTTGTGACAAGTGAAATAAGAACTTACATAAATCATTTTATTAAAATATAAACGCCACCACTCCTCATCTCATGAGCCTCATTCATTACAAGCTCTCTTTTCTCCTTCCATTGCATCGATATGCGACTCAATGCTACCAAACCCACTAAAGTGATCAAGGGGTTATTGACTTAAATTTGTCACCATTTAGTTCGTCCCAAAACCCACACAAAATTATTACTCAACAGAATATTATCACTAATATTAAAAACTTAAGACATTATTATAAAGTATCTTATGACTTAATATATTTTTATTGAATGGAATTTTCTTATGTACCTATTCAACAAAACATAGGGACATAATATGAAAAAGAAATTTTCACTCATAGAACTTTTAGTGGTCGTAGCCATAATAGGAATTTTAGCTTCTCTCATACTTCCAACTTTAGGTAAAGCTCGTGAGCAGAGTAAAAAAGCACTGTGCAAAAGTAATTTAAAACAACTTGGCCTCACCATGTTCATGTATGCCGATGACAATAATTACAAAGCACCTTTTACTAGCCGTGCATGGGGTGGCAGACAAACCTACGATGATTTTTTATCCGGATATGATGGTCGTGAGCAACTAACAACAGCACAACATGCAGCCGCCATGTTAAGTAGTAATACCTTTGGCGAGGGGTCCACTGACATATATCGCTGTGCCTCAGATGATTCCGCTTGGAAATATGGAGGTAATACCACTGCACTAGGAAGAAGTTATGCCATAACAGAAATGAGAACTAATGATAATAACAAAAGATTCCTTGGCATGTCTCATGGCAACATCACTCGAAGTTTTAGTGAATTAAATAAAGCTAGTAACACCATAATTCTCATGGAATTCCATAACGGTGGAAACATTATGGGTAATGGCTGGAACGATAATAAACGAGCTCAAACTTACAACTCCAATGACCAACAGGGCAACACACCTCATGATAGCAGAGGCAACTTCCTCTTAACTGATGGCCACGTCGAATCCTTGAGTGCTAATCAAACACTGATTAAATCTGATGGTTCAGTCGCAGCCGTAAATAATATTTCAAACACAATGTGGGATGCGAGCCCAAATAGAAATTAAAACACACCAGCTCATACCAAATAAGGGTATTGAAATACACATTCGACCTTTTGCTGAAAACGCAATATTTTTTGACTATAATATTATAAATTATTGATCTATATATATTTATAAAAAATAAATTACACATTTTTTCTAAAAAAAATGTATCAAACTAGAAAATGCTTTGCATCTGATCTATAATGATTAATAGACTAGCAGGATAAAAAGCATGCAAAAAAGTAAATTCACCCTCATTGAGCTACTCGTGGTCGTCGCGATTATTGGCATACTGGCCTCGCTGCTACTTCCCGTTCTCGGCAAAGCTAGAAAAAAATCACACCAAGCCGTCTGTAAAAATAACCTGAAACAACTTGCTATCGCCAGCTTTTCTTATCAAGATGATAATGATGGGCACTTCTCTGCGGGTATTGAAAGCGTTTCTGGCATTAGCTGGGATGATCTCCTAAGCTTATATGATAGCCGTAACCTAAGTATCGCTCAAATGCAGTCAGGCCATGGCGTCAATGGACGGTGGGGAATGAGAGCTGAAGATATGCCTGAAGGTGCAGATCACGGCCCCATGTACCGTTGTCCATCTGATCCCACTGTAAATACTGGTGGTATTCTTCTTAATTACTACCCAACTCAAAACAACAACTCGTCTTCTGCAGGTAATGCCTATAATGGTATATTTGGACTCAAAAGTTGGGATGGAGTTACTGCCGTGTTTTGGTCAAAACGTATAGATGACATCAGTCAAACGTCTCAAACTATTATCTATGCTGAATTACCTGCCAAACTCAATATGGGAACTTCATACGAATGGGGAGGAGTCACTGCCGAAAACATGATGAATTCAACCATCCTTCTCCATAATAATGAATCCAATTATCTTAAAGCCGATGGTTCCGTTGAGTCCATGAGCCCGGTACAATCTTTAGTCAAAAACAATGGCTCGGTTGGCGGCGCATCTGATGTCACTGACACTCAATGGGACAGTTTTAAATAACTGAATATTATTTGCTTGAGAATATTTTAAGTAGTGGTTGGCGAGATGAGAAACGCCTTATCTAATTTTAATATCAAGATGATCTAGCTAACACACCACATGATGCCAAGGCGAACTTCCTCATGGCCGATGGTCATGTAGAGTCTATGGGCACTTACCAATCTTTAAGTAGAGATGATGGCTCTTTGGCCACAAGTTCTGATCTTAGTGGGTCCAAATGGGATGCTTCACGCTGAGATTTAAGCATCGCGGAATATGACTCAAACAAATTCTAGAACCTTTTTTCTGAAAAGATGTATCAAAATTGAAAACATCTTGCTTATGATCTATGAAGATAAAGAAAGATACAGGATAAAAACATGAAAAAAAGTAAATTTACTCTCATAGAGTTACTCGTAATCGTGGCCATTATTGGAATTCTTGCTTCGCTACTGCTTCCAGCTCTAAGCAAAGCACGAGAAACGGCAAAATCAGCCTCCTGCATAAATACCATGAAACAATTGGGCATCTCTTTTATCATGTTTACGGATGACAACGATTCTTATATGCCCACCTCAAACCATGGTTACGAAGGGCGTGTAACATGGGATGATCACCTAGCCGGCTATGATGGTAGGGAATCACTTTCAGGCGCAGCAAAACATGGTGCGACTTTCCCAAAAACTATTTATGGAGATGATTATGCTCAAGCCTACACATGTGCATCAGATCCTGGAATCAGATACTATGGTGACGGTAATACAAATACATCTACTCGTAGTTACTCGATGACTTATATGTATATTGGCGGTTCAATAGGGGAAACAAGCGGATACCTTAAATATCAAGGTGTCGGTGGTAAAACCAACGGTGGCACACCAAAATCTAGAAAGCTCAGTGCCATGGGCAATACCTCTGGGACAATAACTTTAGTTGAAAATCAACACAAAAAGAATCTTTTAGGAAATGGATGGCAACCAACTCAATATGCCCAGTCATACTATAATAAATATAACAATGGCAAGCTTCCCCACCTCAACTCTAAGTCTAACTACCTCATGGCCGATGGCCATGTAGAAAAGTTCAACTTCCTAAATACCTTAATAAAAACTGACGGCACTAGTGCATTGGCATTTATCAATAGTGATATCTCAGATACATACTGGGATGCCTCAAGATAAGCAACTATTTCTCTGGCAGCCAGGTTCGAGAAATAGATTTATTTTTTACAATACCCCAAAGAATGGGCTTTTTTGAAGATCGATCCCAAGCAATGGCTTGGCCATAAAAGCCAAGGTTTTTTTCGGTACGAACAAACTGAAAGTTTTTATTTTCATCAAGCTTCAGGACATGAGCCTGAGCGTGATCATGGCCAGTGGTGTAGAGCTTCCCATCAGCGCCCCACGAGCCTCCCGAGCAGCTCATTTTTCCCCAAGCTGAAATGACTTCACTTGGGAAAACCCAATTTTCTATTTCCAGAAATTTATCCCCTTTGAATTCGTACTTAACAAGCTTGGTATTTTTATTGTTTTTGCCGTATACCGCATAACACATCCACCAGAATCCCTTAGGCCCCTTATCAATCCAAGTTAGCGAACCATGCTTTCGCTCTAATGGAATCGTCTTTTCATGATCAAGTCGCTCACCGCTCACATTCCAAATTTCTACTGTACAATCATTGCGATCTATGGGAAAGCGTGAGTGGGCACAATAGAGTTCCCCATCTATTACTGTCCCACTATTCATATGTTTGAAATGCTTAAATTTTTCACCCGAAGCCTTCCAAATCGCTAGCTTTTTGAGACTTTTTTTCTCATACTTTTCGATACTCGTATTGCTGATTGCATAAAAATAATGGGCATCCACTGCCACGCCCTGACTCGCTTTCACGGGAATCGTCTGCAAAATTTTATTGACTTTGCTTGTCGTTGTTTCTTCAGCATTCAAACTTAAGCAAATCAGTAAGTAAGTAGAAAAGCTTATCAATCGTTTCAACACCTTCATTTTGTCTATCCCCAATCTTTCTTACGATTAACAATGAAAACTTACATCGCAAAGCGATCTTACTTTAAATAGCCCCACATATAATGTGGGATTTAGCAAAAGGCCAAAAATTTGTGTGCCTTTAGGTACACTATTTAAATAGCCTATTAGGTTTCATACCTACAGGCATGGCAGGTAGTTATCCCATCATATGTCTTAGGGGTTTTCCCTAAGCTATTTAAAGTTTAATAGTTTCACCATTAAGTTATATATGCTGTAGATGTACATAATGAGGGCAAGCGTAAAAAATACACCTATTAAATTATGCTAAGTTAAAAAAATTAGCAAAAAACATTCAAACTCATGTGTCCATGAGGACCTAACTAACAATACCTGTCAAAGCAAGGAATTGTAATTAATGTTTTCAAAGTCTCTCATAAGCTCACTCATCTGTTTTTTATCTACTTATCTAGTCGCTAATGAAAAAGTCGATTTTAATAGAGATGTGCGCCCCATACTTTCGGATAAATGCTACGCCTGCCATGGCCCCGATGCCCATGACATAAAAGGTAAGCTCCAACTTCATGATTTTGATCTCGCCACCAAAGAAAGGCACTACACCAGTCGTAGTGGAAAACAGAGAACATTAGATCCCGCCATCATTCCGGGAGATCCCGAAAACAGTTTATTCTGGGAACGTATTATTTCCGATGATTCAGATGAAGTCATGCCACCACCAAAAAGCCATAAAACGCTCTCTAAAAATGAAAAAAATATTTTGAAGCAATGGATTGCATCAGGTGCAAAATACGACAGTCACTGGGCCTTTAAAGAATTAGCTACACACAAATCTCCATCAAGTATCGATCAGCTTGTGAAAGAAAACATTAGCGAATTCCAATTCAATCCGCAGGCTGATAAGCGCACTCTTATTCGCAGGTTAAGTTTTGATCTCACTGGACTGCCACCGAGTCTTGGAGAAGTGAAAAATTTTATTAACGATAAGTCCCCACAGGCATACGAAAATCTAGTTAATCAATATTTAAGTCGCTCAACTTATGGAGAAAATATGGCCGTTTACTGGCTCGATTTAGTTCGTTATGGTGATACCCATGGACTCCATTCCGATGATTACCGAGAAATGTATGCTTACCGCGACTGGGTGATAAAGGCCTTTAACGCCAACATGCCCTTTGATCAGTTTATCACCGAACAGCTCGCGGGGGACCTACTCCCCAAGCCCACAAATGATCAACTCATTGCCAGCGGATTCAACCGCCTGCATATCTCCAATTCTGCGGGCTCCGCACTCAAGGAAGAGCTCTTTGTCAACAATGTCAAAGACCGCACCGATGCCTTTGGCACTGTATTTTTAGGACTAACTCTCGGCTGCGCATCTTGCCATGATCACAAATTTGATCCTCTCACTCAAAAAGAGTATTATCAGTTCTATGCCTTCTTTAATAACCTAGATGGTGCCCCCGACAACAAGCGTCACAAAAGTCCTGCTCCCCGTTTACTCCTACCTTCAAAACAAGAAGCCATGCAATTAAGCAAAGCTAAGAACGCCAAAGACAGAATCAATTTGGAGAAAAAAATTCCATCCACGCCCATAATGAAGGAACGTAAAGAGCTTCGCCCAGCCTTTATCTTAAATCGTGGCGAATACGATAATCCCGGCGAACGCGTTCAACGCAAAACTCCCTCATTCCTCCCTGCAATGGACAAATCATTCCCCGTGGATCGCCTTGGACTTGCTCAATGGCTTACTACTCCAAACCATCCTCTGACAGCTCGCGTTGCCGTCAACCGCTTTTGGCAGCAGTTTTTTGGTCGTGGCCTGGTAAAAACCTCCGAAGACTTTGGTTTTCAGGGAACTTATCCCTCTCACCCGAAACTACTGGATTCCTTAGCACAATCATTTGTTAAGAACAACTGGAATACCAAAGCACTCATCAAACAAATCGTCATGAGTCGCACATACCGGCAATCATCTCAGTCCAGTGTTAGCAAGTACAAAAACGACCCCGATAACCGCCGACTTGAGCGCGGCCCTCGTTTCAGGTTAAATTCAGAAGTTTTACGTGATCAAGCTTTATATATATCCGGTCAACTCAACTCGAAAATGTATGGTCCCAGTGTTAAGCCTCCGCAACCTGATGGACTCTGGAAATCCGTAGCTTTTGCAGGTTCTAACACGGGTAAATTCACTGCTGATAAAGGAGCTAAAATCTACCGCCGCAGTCTGTATACTTTTGTGAAACGCTCCATGCCGAACCCCGTTATGAGCATCTTTAATGCCCCCTCACGAGAGACATGTATTGCTCGTCGCGAAAGAACGAATACACCCATGCAGGCCTTAGTCATCATGAATGAAGAACAGTTTCTCGAAGCTTCAATTAAGCTCGCCCAGCTAAGCTTAAAGCATTCTTCAAAAACCGAAGAGCAGATTGATTTCCTATACGAAACAATGTTTGCCGAACTACCCTCAAAAACGCAGATCAAACTCATTAGCGCAGCCCTAGTTGATTTCAAAAAAGACTTCCAAGCACACACCCAACTAGCCAAACACAAATTAACTGCCGAAGAAGCTGCTCGGGCATTATTAGTCAACAGCCTCATGGGGCTCGATAAATTTAAAACGAAGGAGTGATTCACATGCTAAATCGACGCCAAATAATTCAGTCTGCTCTTGCAGGCGCTCCTTTAATCAACTCACAGCTTTTTGCGGACAGCGCAAAAAAGGCTGGTCCTCATTTTGCTCCCAAAGCAAAAAAAATTATCTACCTCTTCATGGCAGGGGGACCAAGTCAACTGGAGACTTTTGACTATAAACCGCAAATGAAAAAGATGTTCGACAAAGACCTTCCGGACTCCATTCGCCAAGGACAACGCACCACAAATATGACCGCAGGGCAAAGCCGCTTCCCCATCGCGCCATCAGTCTATAATTTCAAACAGCATGGGCAAAACGGCACCTGGGTCAGTGAGTTGCTCCCCAAAACAGCATCAATGATTGATGATCTATGCCTGATTAAATCCATGCATACCGACGCCATCAATCACGACCCCGCCAAAACACTTATTTGCACCGGCAACCAACTGCCCGGCATGGCCAGTCTCGGCGCCTGGCTCAGCTATGGCTTGGGAAGCATCAACCCCAATCTTCCTAATTTCACCGTACTCAACTGCGCTAAATGGTCGGGTAAAGTTAATGTCCAGGGACTATACAGCCGCCTCTGGGGAGCCGGTTTTTTGCCATCACATCATCAAGGCGTAAATTTTCAGGCCATGGGTGACCCCATCCTCTATCTCAGCAATCCAAAAGGCATTTCCCGGAATCAACGCAAAGCCATGATCAATTTGAGTGATTCACTAAATCAGGAGCATTTTAACAAATTTGGTGACCCGGAAATACAAACCACTATGGCTCAGCAGGACATGGCCTTTCGCATGCAGAAATCAATCCCTGCGGTCACGAATATGAGCGCTGAGCCCGATCATGTAAAAGCGCTTTATGGCCCCGAAGTCAATATCCCTGGGACTTTTGCCTATAATGCTCTACAAGCAAGAAAACTGATTGAAGCTGATGTGCGTACCGTACAGATCTTTCATCGTGGTTGGGATCATCATGGTCACCTCCCCAAAAATATGGCTGGACAATGTCGCGATGTGGATCACGCTTGCTACGGCCTTATCCAGGACCTCAAGCAGCGTGGTTTACTGGATGAAACCCTCGTCGTCTGGGGCGGAGAGTTTGGCCGCACCATTTTCAGTCAGGGCAAACTCAGTCAATCTAATTATGGTCGAGATCATCATCCACGCTGTTTCAGTATGTGGATGGCCGGTGCCGGCGTTAAAAAAGGTTTGGTTTACGGAGAAACGGATGACTTTAGTTATAATATCGTCGACAAGCCAGTTCACATCCGCGACCTCAATGCCACAATTCTCCACCTCATGGGACTTGATCATCATAAGCTCTCCTTTCCCTTCCGTGGCCTGGATATGCGACTTACAGGTGTGGAGCCCGCAAAAGTAATTAAAAAAATTATAAATTCTTAAAGCTTCATGTGTCAATGAACAAGCTCATGACAATTCCCCTCAAAGCATAACTTAATAAAAAGGAATTGATCATGGACAGAAGACAATTTATTCGCATCATTGGTGGAACTTCAATTGTAACAGCAGCGGCACCCGCTTATGGCTTTAGCCAATCAAAATTTTCAACTGAAGGTGTTTTACTCGAAGCCTGTCAATTCCAAAAATCCGGTGGCTGGGTTCTCGACACGCAGTTCTATCAACAGATGGGTGGACATCAATTGCTCGCCCATGGCATGGGTATTCCCGTAGAAGATGCGATTACTTCCGTTCAAATTCCGAACTCAGGCCAATATTACATGCACGTTCGCACACGCGATTGGTGCCCTGGCGACTGGGAGGCTCCTGGCCAATTCAAGATCTCGATCAATGGTGCAAAACTCTCACCAACTTTTGGTACTGAAGCCGGTTGGGCCTGGCAAAAAGGCGGTTCAGTAGAACTCAAAAAGGGCGCCAACAAAGTTCAGCTCCACGACCTCACGGGTTTTGAAGGTCGTATTGATGCGATTTACTTTTCTAAGAAAGAAAAACCTCAACTTCCCAATGATGCTAAAGATGTGATTGAGTGGAAAGATGAAGCCTCGGGTCGCAGCAAACTCAAAGTAGAAGAAAAAGATTTTGACCTCGTTGTGGTCGGTGGTGGCATGTCCGGTTGCGGAGCTGCACTAGCTGCAAAAAAAGCTGGGCTCAAAGTAGCTCTCATTCAGGACCGCCCCCTCTTCGGTGGCAATGCGAGTTCTGAAGTTCGTGTTCATACACTTGGTATCAAAGGAAAAAATGAGCCGATGATTAAACTCATTGACACCAAGCACTGGCCCAATGGTCACCATGACGCCATCAAAGACCAAGCCAAACGTGAAAAAAACATGGCGAATAGCGGTGTCGATCTCTTCCCCAATCAAATCGCTATTGGCCTCAGTAAAACTGGTGAAGCCATTAATTCCGTTGATGTTCGCCACACCAAGACGGGAATCATCACGCGCTTTAATGCGCCCGTTTTTGTGGATGCTACGGGTGATGGCTGGCTCGGCTTCTGGTCAGGCGCCGAATTCCGCTATGGTCGCGAAGCGGCTTCTGAATTTAATGAAGCTTGGGATAAACACGGTGATCTCTGGAGCCCGAAAGTGGCGGATAATAAAGTTATGGGAACGAGTGTCCTGTGGAATTCACACAAGGGTAAAAAACCGAGCCGTTTCCCCTCTTTACCATGGGCCAAGCCAGTCGCTAAAAACTCAGCTAAAATACAAGGTGAATGGTTTTGGGAATACTCCAATAATGATCTCAATCAAATTGATGATGCCGAACAGATTCGCGATCATATGTTCCGCGCTATCTACGGCAATTTTTCCAATGCAAAAAAATCTCCCAAGCACGCCCTTCAGGAGCTCAAATTTGTCGCTCATATTGGCGGACGCCGCGAATCCCGTCGTATCATGGGTGATCACATCTACAAAATGAGCGATGCCACCAGTGGTAAATATTTCGACGACACCGTAGTGGAAGAAAAACGTGAGCTCGACACTCACTTCCAACGCAAAGAGAAGGGTGATTCTGCTGACTACCTTTCAAAAGCACTCTTTCACCATACAAAAATGTACTACATCCCCTTCCGTAGTTTTTATTCCAAAGATATCTCGAACCTGATGATGGCAGGGCGTTGCTTTAGCTGCACTCATATTGGCCTTACTGGACCTCGCGTCATGAATACTTGCGCGCAAATGGGTATTGCGACGGGTTATGCCGCTGCTCTTTGTAAAAAGCACAAGTCGACGCCTCGTGAAGTTGGTAAAAGCCATATCAAAGAACTACGTTCACTCATTGGTTATAGCTAAGCTGGGAACGCCAAGCTCCAGCTTGGCATAAATAAAACTTGGGAACGCCAAGCACCAGCTTGGCATTTCACTACGGAGAAAAAATTATATTTCTAGAGTCATCCATCCGCCCGTTGAGGGTCTTGCCAGACAGGCGGATATGTTATTTGCCCATACGGCGAGTATCTCACGGGGTTCGGGGCTGGCCCCGAGAAACATCACGAGGGAGCTCCGCCCCTCATACACCCCGCAAGGACTTGCCTGCCCTTGACCCGGCGAAAATTATAAACAAAGAATCATTTCATGCGTCACTTCGTTAACATTGCCCTCCTCCTTTGCTTTGCGACCCTCGCAATTAGCGGCGTCATGTCTTATGCCCTGCCCTTCGATATCGATACCGCACGGGTTCACATTGTTTTCGGTTTGGCCACCCTCATCCTCATTGGCCTCCACCTCATCGGCAAGGGAAAATATTTTAAAGCGATCTTCTCCTCAAAATCAAAAATCTCCGTTCCCAAAAAGAATTTGGCACTCATTTTTATTGCTTGGCTCGGCTTGCTTTTTGCTTCGCTTAAAAATGCGGAACCCGCAAAAATCATCCTCTCTCAGAGCTACGAATCTCGACGCGCTCACGAAATTGTTCGCCCCAACCCACTCATTCAATCTCTCAGTGATAAAAACAATCACAACACGACGCGACTCAAAGAAAAGAATCAACAAAAAGCCCTCGCCATTCATCTCAACTTTAATCACGAACTCAAGTCCACTACTGCACTTGCGATCTGGGCCGAGTCAAAAGCGGGCACACTAATCGAAACGCTCTACATCAGTCCTGAACTCGCTTATTCAGAAAAAGTGAAATGGAATGGCAAGGAAACTGAACGCCAAAAACTTCTGCCCATCTGGCGCCATCGCTACACCCTACTCACGGGAATTGACCCCGATGGAGAACTGGATCTCGCCAGTGGAGCCACGTCGAATCATAGTTTTTCTCTCGAGAAATACCTCAAGACTGATGGTGATGAATACGCCCTCTTTGTGGAAATAAAAGAGGCTGGTTTTGATTCTGTGATTTATTCCACCTACGTGGATCACAGCGAAAAAAAGAAATATCGCCTTTTAGAAATCACTGGCAATAGCACTCCAACTGAAAATAGTCCCAAGGGCAGTATCAACTACGATACCGAAAACATCAAAAATACTCCTCTTGATTTGGGGCTTATTGAAAGCCTTAACTAAATCTTCACATAAAACGCACGAAAATATATGTGAAATTTCGCACATGTATATTTTATAAAATTTATAAATAATTTTAAATTAACTACTTATGACTTGGAAATAGGCCTTGGCATGGACTTTTCATACATCTCTTTATCTTAAAATTCGGAGACAAAAAAAATGAAAAAGAAATTCAGCCTAATTGAACTGTTAGTCGTCATTGCGATCATTGGTATTCTTGCAAGCATAATCTTACCCGTACTTGGTAATGCTCGTGATTCTGCTATAAGAACTAGCTGTAAAAATAAACTTAAGCAAGCTACGTTAGCCAACTTCATGTATGCAGATGATAATAATCAATATGTTTTCCCGTCTACTAACGGGTCAATCAAATGGAATAAACAACTATTTGAGTCTGGTTATTTATCTAAGAGTGGTTTGAAAACAGATAATCACCCATTTCATTGTCCAAGTGGTGTGACATTCCAATGGAACTACGAAACTAATTATTCTATGAATAAAAATTTAACTCTTGCTTCAGGCTCTAATGTACCTAAAAGTTTGGCATCTACACATTCTTCTAAAACATTATTCATGATTGATGGTTATAATAAAAGCAATGTAATTTGGCCTGCAAACTTAAAAGATGAAAACAAAGTTATAAAAGATACTGCAACAAAACGTATGGCCAGACATGACGGTAAACTCAATATTACTTACGTTGATGGTCACTTAGAATCACTTGATGGAAATCAAGCATTAAGCATTGGGAATAACTCAAATAACTCAAGTCAACTTTGGACTCCATAAAAAGTAGTTCTGTCCCGAAGTGAGAGGCCGCTGAGATGCGGTCTTTTGCTTTTTAATTATATTCAATCAAAGTGTTAATTAGAAGTTAGAAAACTTCTTTGGCTTACGTAGTGATTATTGATAACTCTTGATCAACTCAAACCAAGGCACAACATGACATTGAATAAAACTTTATTAAGTGCAGTAAACTTTTTAATAATATCAGTCAATCTATTAGCTCAAAACCCTCCAAGTTTGGATCAAGGGGTCGATCCTAAGAATCAGTCCAGTAAAGAACAAAAAAAGATCAAATACCTAAAAGCTCCCTACCTCAGCACGAGCCCTAAAGATTTGAACGATGGCATCGCAGTCGGTCAATGGAATAATCCAGGAGTCCAAGAGGCTGCTGAAGCTTTTCTCGCCGAAGACAAGAAAAGTAAATATCAAAATTTAGATAGCCTGCTTATTGCTAAAAACGGCAAGCTCATTTTTGAGATGTACAACCGTCGTGGTCGAGTGAATGGGCCGCATTACACCATGTCAGTCACCAAAACCATGACTTCTGTCTGCCTCGCTAGAGCGATTCAACTGGGCTTACTCTCAATCAGTGATCTCGATAAGCCCGTCATTGATTTCATGCCCGAAATTGACCGTTCAAAAATCCAGGCAGGCGTCGAGAGTATCACTCTACGCGATGCTCTTTTCATGAAATCTGGTCTTCGCTTTAGTCAAAAAAGCACTGTTCTCGCTTTAGAAAGAAAGTACCAAAAACAAGCTTACTTTCAAAAGGTTTTTGAGGCCACCTCACCCATTTCTCAAGCGAGTAAAGAGTATAAGTATTCCGGTTTAGACGCAACGATGATCATGATGATTATTGATATTAAAACTGGCGGCCAAGTACAAAAATGGATTGAAGCTGAAGTGACCAATAAACTGGGAACTGTTTACTGTTGGAACGATAAAAGCAATGCTTTACCTGCTTGTGGTGCAGGTAGTAACTTTACTTCACGCACTCTACTCAAAGTGGCGCAATCCATTCTTGATGGGGGCAAACTCAATGGCAAGCCATGGCTTTCACCAGAATATGTTCAACTCATCGTTGACAGCAAGAAAGGTGATGGTTATTTTTATTACTTCCACAATCGCAAAAAATTTAGTGACGACAAAATCAATTTCATCAGTGGTATTGGTGCTGGTGGTCAATACATGAGTATATTGCCTCACAACAATATCGTTCTTGTCGCCACTTCTCACAATAAAAAAGCTATTGGTGCCCCTCTGAAGGCTCTGGAAGAGCACTTTATAAAACTCTTAATCAAATAAGGCCTCACAATTATGAAAATCACGACTCTTTTCAGCTGTTTATTTTTGCTCTTCTCGACTTATGCAGAAGAAGGCAAATACCTCTTCATCCTCTCAGGTCAATCCAATATGCAGGGAATGAATCAAAAGTTCACTTTTGAGCCTCGCGTTAATCAAGAATTCGGCAAAGAAAATGTACTGATTGTCAAAGAAGCCATTGGTGGGCGCCCCATCCGCATGTGGGTTCACGATTGGAAAGCCGCTCCCTATTGGAAAATTGACCCCAACATTCCCAACACGAAAAATCCGCAGCCAAAAGAAAATGGCGTCATGTACAAAAGCATGATGAAGAAAATTACAAAAGCGACTCAAGGTAAGAAACCTAAAGCAATTGCCTTCTGCTGGATGCAAGGCGAGCGCGATTCCCGTGAACGTCATTCCGCCGTGTATGAACGCAGCCTCAAGGCGCTCTTTTCGCAAATCAAAGCTGATTTTCCCGAAACTCCCATTGTCTTTGTCATCGGTAAACTCAGTGATTTTGGCAAAGATAATAAGCAAGCCCTTTATCCCGAATGGGAGGAAATTATTGCCGCTCAGAAAAAGGTCGCCAAAGACACGCCCAACTGCAAGATCATTGAGACCCACGATCTCAACACTGGTGATTCACCTCCCCACTGGAAAACGAAAGAAATCCGCAAGTACGTCGATGATCTACACATGACAAATGAAGGCTACAAAATCCTCGGCACGCGTTTTGCGGAAGCCGCAATTGAATTGCTTAAAAAACAATAAAAAGATTTCTTAGTCATAAAAACTTTGCTTTTTCATAATAAAAACAAAAGTTTTTGATGATGTCCCATAAAATCGTATTTGTCGGTGAGTAGCTAGGTCACTCACTTAAGTATAGTTGTTTTTGTAACACACATTTACGCTGCATTCGTTAAAGAATAAATTTAAAATAAAACATTAAGGTCATATATGAAAAAAATCCTCAGTCTCTTGCTTATCCTAATTATTGCTTCTCCTCTTATGGCTGCAGACAAAAAAGCCAAGCCCGTAAAAGGTAGCGTCATCAGTATGACTGCCGATTCTATTACAATCAAAATCAAAAAAGAAGAGAAAGCATTCAAAATCACTGCCGATACAAAAATCATCGACAAAGAGGGAAAGAAAGTTGCCGCAGCTGATGCAAAATTTGAAATGGCCATGGTCAAAGCTGACAAAACAGATGCTGGCACTGCCGCTATGATTAAAGAGTTTGCCAAAAAAGCTAAAGCTCCAAAGAAAAAGAAAGAATAAGCTTTTTATTCACCTATTTTCAAGAAGCTCCATGATCGCGATCATGGGGCTTTTTTGTGGTTCAATTTTACTATTAAGCTGCCAAAGAAGGCAGCCACAAGACCACTGAAGGGAAGAGGAAAATCAGAATGAGAATCAAGACCTGCAAAATAATAAAGGGGATCACTCCCTTATAGATGTGCTTGAGTTCGATTTCTTTCGGTGTGACGCCCTTCAAGTAAAACAAAGCGAAACCTACTGGTGGGGTAAGGAAAGATGTTTGCAGTGTGACTGCAACGAGGATGGCAAACCAAATAAGTTCCGCTTGCTCTAGACCTTGCCCAGGCATTTCCAAAGCCATTGCCGAAATGATCGGCGCCACAATGGGGATCATCACCAAAGTAATTTCGATCCAATCCAAAAAGAATCCCAAGAGAAAAATCATTGCGAGAATCGCTAAAATAATTCCCGTATGGCCGAAAGGCAGTGCCATGATATTTTCGCGAATAATTTCATCCCCCTCCAATTCTTTAAGTGTTAAAGAAAAGCAAGCTGCGCCAATGAGAATAGCCATAATGAAGCTCGTAGTTTTCCCCGTCTCCATCACACTGAGGCGAAGAGTTTTGTAGTCGAGTTTTTTACTGCTAAAAGCTAAGATCATTGCGCCAAAGGCGCCAAGCCCACTCGCTTCTGTAGGCGTCGCAATACCAAAGAAAATCGAACCGAGAACCAAGAACATCAGCAACATGGGAGGAATGATTGCCAAGAAGAGCTTTTTTAAATCCCCCTTCTGCAATGGCACGACCTCGCTCTTGTCGACTTTTTGGGCTTTAAAAAATATGTAGACACAATAAGACGCCGTCAGTAATAAACCTGGAAGCACTGCGGCATGAAAGAGGTCGCCCACTGAAACGCCCATTTGATCCGCCAATAAAATCAACATGATACTCGGGGGAATTAAAATCCCTAAGCAACCTGCTGAACAAACCGTGCCGCAGGCCAATTCCTTGCTATAGCCATTTTTCAGCATGGTGGGGATCGACATTAGTGCCAAGAGTACGACTGAGGCGCCAATGATGCCTGTCGATGCGGCCAAGAGCAAGCCTATCAGAGTTACGGCGAGTGCTAGACCTCCACGAACTGAGCTGAAAATCTTTTGAAAAGACTCCATCAAATTTTCTGCTAAGCCCGACTTCTCCAACATGATTCCCATAAAGACAAACATGGGTAAAGCAACGAGAAGACTACTCGACATCAATGAATAAACTCGATTCACCAAGAGCCCCAAATTATTAAAGTCGGCAAAGAAATTGGTTTCAAAATACTTATTGCATATAAGGCAAAGTACTGTGGTCAACATGCCAGTTCCCGCAATCGCAAAAGCAATGCGCACACCAATAAAAATAAATAGTAAAAGAATGCCAAACATGGCAATCAGCATCAACTCTTCAGGATACATCTTTACCTCGCAAGGCGTCGATTAAGCGCAAGATTTTTGCGAGCGCCGCAAAATTAATCAGTAGGCATGCCAAAGGGATCAAAGCTTTGATAAGCCAACGGTATGGCAAGCCACCAGGCGCGCTAGACATCTCACCCACCGCATAGGAACGCTCCACAAAACTGAGGCTATAAAAAAGAATGAGTGAGAAAAAAGGAATCACACAAAACACCATGGTGAGTAACTCAACGCGGTCTTGCCATTTTTTTGCGAACTTCGCAAAGAGCAGGTCCGCTCGCACATGACTATTTTCTACTATCGCGTAAGCCACGCCAGTGAACATCGCAAAAGCGAAAAGGTGCCATTGTAACTCTTCTAAAGAGGCCCAAGTGAAGTTAAAGGCATAGCGCGCCACCACTTGAAAAACAATAAGAAATATAAGAATGAAGTTGGCCCACAAACACAATTCACAAAACTTCTTAAGCGCCGCTTCAATCCACTTGGCCAGCTGAGTCATTTTCGATGTCGCGGAAGGTAGGCGTTATCTTCCCAGAGGGAATAGTTTTTACGAAATTGAGATAAGTCAGTCCAAACTTCATCAAAAAACTTATCTTTAGCTGATTCTTCCTTCACCACTTCTTTCCAAGCTTGCTCGTAGGCCTTGAGCATTTGATCATTCCAACGTTTGATATGCACATCATATTTTTCCACGTTGTCTTTCATCACCTGGAACTGGGTTCCTTCACCTTGAGCCAAAGAATTCATCAGGCTCTCGTTACAGGCCATTTCGATTAGAGCTTTTTGCGACTCGGGCAATTTGTTCCATTTATCTTTGTTTACGATCAACTCGAGCAAAGTGGATTGCTGATGCCAACCGGGGAAGTAATTGTACTTAGCAATTTTATAGAGACCAATTTTTTTGTCGATCGAAGGCATCGAGAATTCAGTTGCGTCAATGACGCCTTTTTCCATGGCGGGATAAATTTCTCCGCCTCCCAAAAGCATGGTGGAAACATCCATTTTCTCCATAACTCGGGCACCTAAGCCAAAGAAGCGCATCTTGAGCCCCTTCAGATCTTCTTGACTATTGATTTCTTTCCTGAACCAACCCGAAGTCTCGGGAGGTAAAACCGTACACAAAAGAACTTTTACATTATAGCCCGCATCATCATACATCTGTTGATAGAGCTTCATGCCATTGCCTTGTTTCATCCAAGCGAGATAAGGTCCTGCTTCTGGTCCGAAAGGCACTGAAGAAAACAAAGGGCCTGCTGGCATCTTTCCTGCCCAAAAACCTGCCGAGCCATAACCCGCATCAACTTTACCTGAACTCACCGCTTCCAAAATAGCCTGTAACCCACCCACATCCTGCGGTTCCATCAGTCGCACCGTGATTGCACCTCCGCTCGAGAGTTCCAAACGATCCGCCATTATCTTGACTGAATCCCCTAAAATGGGCAAAGCACTATTATATGAAGAGGCAATTTTCAGTCGTGTTTTCACCCCGCCATGTGCCGCCTCTTTTTTGCGACGTACGCAAGCGCCAAAAAGCAGACTTCCTACTAACAAAACTATCAATATCTTTTTCATTCTCATCCCAGTTTAACACTTAATAATCAACGCTAAACAAAATGCTTGAAGTCATAAAATCTACAAGCTCTGGATCGACAGCGTCGCACAGACTATCATCACATAGATATAGCGTTAAACAAAAAAACTCCGAAGCCGAAGCCACGGAGTTTTTTAGTAGGTAGCTCACGCTTTCGCGTGTGCCAATTCAATCGAATTGAATTAGAGCTTGGAAGCTACAAGTGCACCCATTTCAGAGCAAGAAAGACATTCTTTACCGTCTTCCATGATATCTGCAGTGCGGTAGCCCTCAGCGAGAACTTTTGCAACTGTTTCTTCAATGAGGTTAGCTTCAGCATCGAGATCGAAGCTATAACGGAGCATCATTGAAACAGAAAGGATAGTTGCGAGTGGGTTAGCTTTGCCAGTACCTGTGATATCTGGAGCCGAACCGTGAATTGGCTCGTAAAGGCTTACTTTACCATCGCCAATTGACGCTGAAGGAAGCATACCGATTGAACCCGTGATCATTGAAGCTTCATCAGAAATGATGTCACCGAAAAGGTTACCCGTCACGATTGTGTCGAACTGACCTGGGTTACGAACGAGCTGCATAGCTGCGTTATCAACATACATTGTGTGGTAGTCCACGTCAGTGTAGTCTTTTGACACTTCTTCAGCGACTTCGTTCCAAAGCTGAGACACGTCGAGAACGTTAGCTTTTTCTACTGAGTGAAGCTTGCTGCCTCGCTTGCGAGCGATTTCGAAAGCAAGCTTTACAATACGCTTAACTTCTGACTCTTTGTAAACCATTGTGTTGTAAGCATAACGCTCGCCGTTTTCGTCAACACCTTCACCGCGTGGCTCACCGAAGTAGATACCACCGATAAGTTCACGAACAACCATGATATCGAGACCGTTACCAATAACAGAATCCTTGAGGAAAGAAGCATCTTTGAGTTCTTCCCAAAGCTTTGCAGGACGGAGGTTAGCGTAGAGACCGAGAGCTTTACGAATACCAAGAAGACCACGCTCAGGACGAATTGACTTGTCGATTTTGTCCCATTTAGGTCCGCCGATCGCGCCCATGAGTACCGCATCAGATGCTAAACATTTATCAATTGTATCTTGTGTGAGAGGCGTATTGTGTGCGTCGATAGAAACGCCACCAATAATTGCTTCTTCCGTAGTGAGATTGTGACCAAACTTTTCACATACTTTTTCAAGTACGACTACGGCTTGTTCAATAATTTCCGGGCCGATACCATCGCCAGGCAATACACAGATTTTTAAATCCATTTTTATTCTCCCATCTGCTTAGCGTATTTGAAAACGTCGCCAGCTTCCATAATGGCTTTAATATCGCCAAGTGGATTGAGATCGTATTCTTTACCTGAAGTCAGATTCTTTAGTTTATTATTATCAAGATTGATTTCGATTTCTTCGCCAGTAGCGATTTCTTCGTTGATTTTTACCGGTGTCTCAGAAGGAACGAGGTAGCCACCATTAACGCTATTACGGAAGTAAATACGCGCAAAAGATTGAGCGACGACGATTTCTGCACCAGCTTCTGCAAGAGCGAAAGGTGCGTGCTCACGTGAAGAGCCACAACCGAAGTTTTCACCCGCGATAATGATATTGTAGTCAGATTCAAAACCTTCACTTACGTAGCGAATGTCACCACCTGGGTAACCCGATTCACCTTCTGGCACACCGAAAAGGGCAAATTTACCGAAGTACTTTTTCTCTTCTGGATTTGAAGGGTCATAAGAAAGATATTTTGCAGGAATGATTTGATCCGTGTCGATATTATCGCCGAGAACAAATGCTTTACCTTTAATAATTGTATTCACGATTAATCCTCTAAATATGAATCAGGTTTTGTGATCACGCCAGTGAGTGCACTAGCTGCCGCAACGTAAGGAGATGCGAGATAAACTTTTGCTTGCATAGAACCCATACGACCAGGGAAGTTACGGTTCGTTGTAGAAACAACGATTTCTTCTGCATGAGTACGCCCAAAAGTATCTTCAGGTCCACCGAGACAGGCTGCACAACCCGGAGGTCCAATACGACAACCCGCTTCAAGGAAAATTTCCATGTAGGTTTTGTCTTTAAACTTGAGTGTATTAAGGTCTTTTTCTACGAAAGTTGTTGAAGGCACGACGAAAGTATCCATGGCCACTTTTTGACCGTACATAATTTCTGCAGCTGCTGCAAAGTCTTCCGTCTTACCACCCGTACAAGAACCGATATAAGCACGAGTCAGATCCGTACCTGCGATCTCGCTAACGCCTTTACGTTTATCTGGAGCTGAAGGAATCGCTACTGTGGGCTCGAGTTCTGAACAATTGATTTCGTAAACGTCTTTGTAGTCTGCATCCGCATCAGCTTTGAAAAGTGTATAAGGAACATCAGTACGCTCTTTAACATAAGCTTCTACTTTTGCATCCGCAGCGATGACGCCATTTTTACCACCAGCTTCAATCGCCATGTTACAGATAGTCATGCGTTCTTCGATAGAGAGTTCATCAATAACTGGACCTTCGAATTCCATAGCACAGTAAGTCGCACCAGAAAAACCAATTTCACCAATCATGTGAAGGATGAGGTCTTTTGCCATCATTGTTTTTGGAAGCTTGCCATTGAGAACAAATTTGATGGTCTCAGGAATTTTTAACCAAGTACGGCCAGTTCCCATTGTGAAAGCAGCATCTGTGTTACCAATACCTGTAGCGAAAGCACCAAGTGCACCGTGAGTACAAGTGTGTGAGTCCGTTCCGAGAATAATTTCACCTGGGCGAACATGCCCTTTTTCAGGAAGAGTCACGTGGCATACACCCATGTAATTATCTGTACCTGGCTGGTAATAATTAGGAATATCTTGCTCTTTAGCAAAGTCTGTGAGGATATCGATGTTACGAAGCGCTCTTTTGTCTTCAGTAAAAATGTAGTGATCAGGAATAATCACGACGTTCTCTTTATCAAAGACTTTGGCGTCAGCACCAAATTTATCTTTAAAGATACCGATTGTACCCGGTCCACAAACATCATGGGTCATCAAGACGTTGACGTCTACCCATACATTCTCGCCTGCTTTCACAGAGTCGCGCCCTGCTGCATTGGCAATAATTTTTTCAGTTAAGGTCATTCCCATGAGGAAGTCT
Organism: Lentisphaera araneosa HTCC2155; assembly: GCF_000170755.1. Classification (NCBI taxonomy): domain Bacteria; kingdom Pseudomonadati; phylum Lentisphaerota; class Lentisphaeria; order Lentisphaerales; family Lentisphaeraceae; genus Lentisphaera; species Lentisphaera araneosa. The sequence continues at coordinate 10,635 of NZ_ABCK01000026.1, read as the reverse complement.
CCGCTTATTTTTTAATAAAAGTCTCTCATGCCTAAAAAATTATTAATTTTTTACTGACATAAATAATAGCCCATAGTTTTAGCACAAGCACATAAAAAAGCAACTCGAATATCGTGGGTAAAAGCCATATTGAATTCTTCTCTAAAGACTTTTAAATCAATGCGCTAATCGCAAACCAGTTGTTCCCTAAATAAATATTTCATAAAAATATTAATTTGTTTTCACTATCTCACTTAGTTTTTCTTGGTTTTGAACTTTTAGACACATAATATTAACTCAAAGGATGTGTAAGTAGGAGACAACATGAAAGATTATGACTGGGCAGAATTAGTAAGCGATATCATTGGGCATTTGCACATGACCCAATCTCAGCTGGCAGAAAAGTGTATGGTGACACAACAAACCATCTCAAACTGGAAGAATGGCTCGAGAAAGCCAGGAATGTATGCACAAGATAAAATCTTTGCGCTGAGCCAACAGGCAAATCTTGAATTGAGTAATTATGTAGAAATCAATAATTGGGAAGAACTCGACCCCAAAGACATGATCCGAACATGCCTCAAAGGCCTCAAACAAGAGCAAAAAAAGATCGCTTTGCATATGCTCCTCACCCTTACCGAAGACTTCCGCCAACAAAACCTCTCGGAGTAAAAAAACACTCCACAAGACAAAATCGTAAGTATAGAGCAATAAACCTCTCTAATTTTTTACACTCAAAGAGAAAAGCTTCTGAGCTCAAATTGACAAAGAAAAAGCACCCGCCTATATTCCCTATTATTACTTGATTCATAAACACACGGGAATGTCAATGGCCGAAAAGAAAGCTCCTGCCGAGTACGACGAAAAACAAATTCAGACGCTTGACCCTTTAGAACACATCCGCAAAAGACCGGGTATGTATATTGGGCGCCTCGGCAACGGCAGTAACCAAAACGACGGCATTTACGTTCTTCTCAAAGAAGTCCTCGATAACTGTATCGACGAATTCATCATGAACCATGGCAACAAAATCGACCTTAAGATTGATACTGAGGCCGGAACTTTTTATACACGTGACTATGGACGAGGTATCCCCCTCGGCGCTGTCGTTGATTGTGTCTCCAAAATGAATACTGGCGGCAAATATGATGGCAATGCCTTCGAATTCTCAGTCGGTCTAAATGGTGTCGGCACAAAAGCCGTCAACGCCTTATCTGCTCATTTTCGAGTCAAGTCTTTCCGCGATGGCAAATTCAAAGAAGCTTGTTTTGAAGAAGGTGTACTCGTAAGTGAAAACGATGGTAAAACTGACGAAGAAAACGGTACCGAAGTCGAATTTTCTCCCTCACGCGAAATTTTCCCTAAGTACAAAATTGATCTCGGCTTTATCGATAGACGTATGTGGGGTTATGCTTACCTCAACCGTGGGCTTAGCCTTTATCTCAACGGCCAAAAATTTTATTCGCGCAATGGCCTGCGCGATTTCATTGAAAAAGAAATCAATGATGAAAAGCTCTACGATATTATTTATCATCGCGATGACCGCTTAGAATTTGGTTTCTGTCACACGGGCAACTACGGCGAAAATTATTACTCCTACGTTAATGGCCAGTACACGAATGATGGCGGCACTCACCAGCAAGCTTTCCGTGAAGGCATCCTCAAAGGCGTCAATGATTATGCTGGGAAAAATTTCGATGGCTCTGATGTACGGGATGGCCTCTTTGGTGCCGTTGCCGTCAAAGTAAAAGAACCCATTTTCGAATCACAAACCAAGAATAAATTAGGCAACACTGAGATCCGTAGTGAGGTTGTGAACAAAGTAAAAGCTTTTGTCACTGATTTCTTGCACAAGAATAAAAATGTTGCCGATCGCCTCTTAGAGAAAGTCACTCTCAATGAGAAGATGCGTAAAAACATCACTGATCTCAAGAAACTCGCTAAAGACAAGCAAAAAAAGGTTTCTTTCAAAATACCGAAATTGCGTGACTGCAAACATCACCTTAACGACAAGTCGACTCTTGGTGAAGAGTCAATGATTTTTATCACTGAGGGTGATTCAGCAACTGGCTCGATGATTTCTTGCCGCGACGTTTTAACTCAAGCACTTTTCCCACTTCGAGGTAAGCCGAAGAATAGTCATAATATGAAGCGAGAATTCGTTTACAAAAACGAAGAACTCTACTTCATGATGAAGGCGATCAATATTGAAGATAGCCTCGACGACTTACGCTATGCCAAAGTTATCATTGCAACGGATGCCGACCAAGATGGTCTTCACATTCGTAATTTACTGCTCACTTATTTTCTCACCTTCTTCGAAGGCCTCGTCACCAACGGCCACCTGTACATACTCGAAACGCCGATTTACCGAGTGCGAAATAAAAAAGAAACGGTTTATTGCTATGACGAAGAAGAAAAAGACGAAGCCGTAGCCAAGCTGGGACGTGGTCATGAGATCACTCGATTCAAAGGTCTCGGGGAAATTTCACCAAACGAATTCGGCCAATTCATTGGTGAGGACATGCGCATCATTCAGGTCAATATTGAAAAAATGAGCGACATCCCCCATGTCCTCGATTTCTTCATGGGCAGTAATACGGGTGATCGCAAACAATTTATTATGGATAACTTGGCTTAATCATGGATACTGACGACACAGCTGACATCATCAAGCCAAACCCGGAACAATACGACCCCCTCGCGGCAAAAATTGGCTTCAGTCCCTTTGCAACTCATTTGAATCGTATGATGACCGGGAACTTCATTGATTATGCTTCTTATGTAATTAAAGATCGCGCCATCCCCGATGTGGATGACGGCCTCAAGCCCGTGCAACGCCGTATCCTTCATACTCTCTTTAAGGCCGATGATGGTAAATTTCACAAAGTTGCCAATATCGTTGGTGCTTGTATGGCTTATCACCCCCACGGTGACAGCTCTATATATGGCGCCCTAGTCACGGTAGCTAACAAAGAATATTTTATTGAGAAACAAGGTAACTTCGGTAATATTCTTACAGGTGACAATGCATCCGCTGCACGTTATATCGAATGTCGACTCTCTCCGCTCGCGAGAGAAACCCTCTTTAACACCGAGACGACTGAATTTGTCGATAGCTATGACGGCAGGAACAAAGAGCCGGTCTGCCTCCCCGCAAAAGTCCCTGCATTACTGATGATGGGTACCGAGGGTATTGCCGTTGGTATGGCGACGCGTATCCTTCCTCACAATTTCAACGAATTGCTCAAAGCGCAAATAAAGATCCTTCGTGGACAACGTTTCGAAATTTATCCCGACTTTCTCTGTGGCGGAATTATGGATATCTCGCAATACGATTTTGGTCGTGGCAAAGTGACTGTTCGCGCCAAAATTGACATTCTGAATAATAAAACCTTAGTGATCAAACAAGTTGCTCCAGGCACCACAACTGAATCACTGATGTCCTCGATTGAAGAAGCCGCCAAAAATGGCAAGATCAAGATCGCTTCTATACAGGACTACACTGCAGAACACGTTGAAATTGAGATCAACCTCCCTCGTGGTGTTCAAGCCGACTGGGCTCTCAATGCCCTCTACGCTTTCACACAATGCGAAGTCAGCCTCAGTCCTAATATCACAGTCATTCAAAGGGGTCGCCCCAAAGAAATTCATGTTGGTGAAGTTTTACATCACAATACCCAAACTCTCGTCAATATACTGCGTTGGGAGTTGCTCAATGAACAGAACAAGCTCAACGAAAAATATCACGACCGCACACTCGAGCGTATTTTTATCGAAGAACGCATCTACAAAAAAATCGAAGAATGTACTAGCCAGTCCGAGGTTTTTGAAGCCGTACGAAGTGGCTTAAAGCCCTTCCTTGACCAACTGCGCCGCGATGTATCTGACGAAGATATCGAACGCCTCTTACGAATCCCCATTCGCCGTATTTCTCTTTTCGATATCAATAAAAATAATAAAGAACTCGAAGAAATCTTAAAGGCCCTCAAAGAAGTGGCTTACAACCTTGAGCACCTCAAGGATTACACCATCAACTTTATCAAAAATTTAATCTCAAAATACGGTAAGCAATACCCTCGCCTCACAGAGATCAAGAGTATCGAAAAAGTTGATGCCAAAGAAATTGCAGTTGCCAATGTAAAACTTGGCTATGATAAAGTCGGTGGCTACATCGGAACTCAAATCAATAATGGTAATCATATCAAATGTACTGAATTTGATCGCATCATCATTCTCACGAAAGATGGTAAATTCAAAGTTACCAACATTTCTGATAAACTCTTTGTTGGTCGCTTCACCGAAATATTTGTCGTTGATAAGGAACAGATCTACTCAGTTATTTATACTGATAAGAAGAGTGGCATCTCCTACCACAAGCGTTGCATGATCAAGAAATTCATCCTCGATAAAGAATATTTACTTTTCCCAAAAGGCAATAAACTCGAACTCATCGACACCAATTATGGCATTGTACTCGACTGCCATTTAGAAGATACGTCACGCTCCAAAGGGGTTACTGCAGAACTCATTTTTGATGATGTTCCGATCCGTTCTGCCACTGCAAAAGGCTTTAAAACTGCCTCGCGTCCCATCACTAAATTCCTCAAGAAAAAACGTGGATCTGAAAGCAAGACGCAAATCGAAGAAGAGCAAAAGCAAGACGAAGAAGAACAAGCTGAAGATGAAGCTAAAAACAAGAATACTTGGAAGGCTCCAAAAATTAATTTCACTCAAGATGAAGTTGACGACGCTGCTGCGGAAAACGCAAAAGCTAAAGCGGCTGAACTTGAAGAACTGGAAGCGAAACGCCTTGCGACTAGCGCAAAGTTTGCGAACTCCGCAAAAACCGAAGCACCTAGTGAGCCCATAGATGAACAGAGTACTGAAGAAAAGCTTGCAGAAGAGGTCGAAACAGAAACTCCGGAAGAAACGGAAGCTGAAGAAACTCCTCAGAAAACCGAATCAGTAGAAGAAGAACCTAAAGCCAACACCGATGTCATGGGCGATGCACCGACTCCTTTTAAGCGTAAAATTGACCCCGATTCAACCTTCACTCTGGAACCTTAATGTATCGTCAGCTTAACTTTCAGAAAACGCACTTAACCCTCCAAAGTTTAAAGCAGCGCATTTCCGAACGTTTCCCTGAATCTAGCCTATTCAAAGTCTGTACTGAATTAGAAGTACTCTCAGCTGAAACAGAAGAGAAAGCTAAACTGATTGCAGAGCCTAATATGACACTGCGCACCATTATTGGCTTCACAATTGCGTCCGCACTCATACTCATTGGCGTCAGCATCAGCATGATGGACTTCAGCTTACAAAAAGTAAGCATCCAGGAATTACTCCCCCTAATTGATGCTGTGCTCAACGAAATTATTATTTTTGGTGCAGCCCTCTTTTTTCTCGTCAGTCTAGAGACTCGCCTCAAGCGTGCCAAAGCCCTCAAAGCTTTACATGAATTTCGTGCCCTTGCCCACGTCATTGATATGCACCAGCTCACCAAAGATAACGAAGACCAAGGTAAAAATACCGCCTCATCACCACTTCGCGGCATGAGTAATCACGAACTCAGTCGCTACCTCGATTATTGCTCAGAAATGCTTTCCCTCACCGGTAAACTGGCCGCCTTTTACGCACAGAATATGCCCGACTCAGAAGTGCTCTCTGCCGTCAACGACGTCGAAGACCTCTGTAATAGCCTGTCCCGCAAAATCTGGCAAAAAATCATGATCATTAAACAGCAGAACTAAAAAGCTCTCAGCAGACTTAAAGACAAGTAGCAGGTTTCAGGCGACCGGCCACAGGTCAAGGAAAGTGGATATGGGTAGGGAAAGCTCCTTGCGGAGCCTCCCCTCCTTCCGAACCGTACGTGCGGATCTCCCGCATACGGCTCTCCGGTCAATGCTTACTCCGAAGAGACTGAGATTCCAATAGCCAAGCCTCTTCCAGTGAAAAGAACCCTAGCTCTGCAAAGTATTTCTTGGTATATTTCCTGTTATCTATAAAGCGATGTGAACCTTTCTTACGATTGTACTTAGCGATAATACTTCGTAACCTTCGACGAAAGAAAGCATCAACTTCGAGCATAGCCCAACGATTTGAGTGTTTGAAGTACTCATACCAACCTTTGAGACTAGGCCTGAGACCTTTAATGATTTCTTCTACCGATTGCCAGTTACAACGCCTCGTATGCTTTCGCACAGTGTCTTTCATTTTAGCCATACTCTGTTTTCTTGGCCACCTATTTATCCTGCCCGTTCTTTTCGAGCGCTCAAAGTGATAACCTAGAAATTCAAAGTACTCATCCTGCTGATTCATGTCGGCAATTCGGGTTTTATCGGGATGGAGGTTCAGACCATGAGCCTTCATCCAACGCTTGATTTTGCGCAAGCCCCGCTTAGCCGATTTCGCATTATTACACATCACCAGAAAGTCATCCGCATACCTTACGATTTCAAAGCCAGCCGCTGTCATCCTGTGGTCGAATTCATTGAGGTAAATATTGGCAAGTAGTGGGCTAATTACGCCTCCTTGCGGAGTCCCTTTCTCGGGATCCCACTCCTTGATCCCATCAAATATTCCTGCTTTGAGGAAAGCTTCTATAAGATCTAGGGTCTTGCCATCGCTTATTTTCTCTTTGACTCGTTCCATGAGTTTGTCGTGCGGTATCATATCAAAGTAACTTTGAATATCCGCATCAATGACGTAGAGCTGTCCCTGCGTAAGTAGATGATGAACACGCCGAAGCGCATCTTTACATCCACGTTGCGGACGAAAACCAAAACTTTGTGTAGAAAAATCCACATCATATATCGGTTCAATAACATTCTTGAGCGCAGTCTGAACAACTCTATCGCGCACGGTCGGTATTCCCAAAGCACGCGTTTTACCATCTGCTTTTGGGATCTCTACCCTGCGAACGCATTGTGGTAGGTAAGTCCCTGCCTGCAGTTGCTTCATCAATTGCTTTGTATTGTGCTCTAGCTCTGATTCGTAACGATCCAAGCTCACCATATCCACCCCGTGACTCCCGCCGTTTGCACGAACAGATTCCCAAGCTTCTATAAGGTTTACTTCTCGCGCTACTTTATCTATTAAGCTATACCATTTCTTACCTTCAACTCTTGTTTCAAGAGTTCCCAGCATCTGATCTGTCCAGACTGAAGTCGAGGCCCACGCACGAATTTCTTCGGTGCGCCCTAAGTGCTCCCATGTATGTTTAGTCATCTCTGACAATTGTTTCACTCCTTCATTCTTTTCTTCTCAGTTTCATCTTCCTACTCTCCTTCGCTCTAACAGCTTTCACCGCCTTCTTCGCTACTATGAGAGCTCTGACTTCTGCATGCCTTATTGCACTGCACATGCAGATCTCCCTAATTAACGTCACACAACCTTCACCGCATTCCGTCTCCAACCACTCTATAGACTTCCTCTACTGCTTTGCTACTCGCTGATATTCAGCATAGAGGATCTTCAGAATTACTCCTTATTATTATTATTTTCATTCCGTTCCAAGCTTCGCCACGCGATCGCAGGCTCGCCAGTACTATAAAGCCGAATCGAGTTCGTCATCCTACGGACTGCTGCTTCGCCTTGCCTTGCTCTCCACCCCGCCTCACGACAACGCAGTTAGGTTCGACTACAACATAATCAGCCTTTGTTGATGAGGACTTTCACCTCACTGATTGTGTGCGCTCTCAGGCGCACTTTCTCTTTGAAATAATCTCGCGAAGGCGCCAAGATACAAAGTTTTGATCATTCTTAGAAAACATTTCACCACAGAGAACTCGGAGTTCACCGAGAAGAGACGACTTTTAGTCATTAAAAATTTATAATTCACCATTCATAATTATCTTTCCCTTACTGCCCGTCGATGGCTAGCAAGCCTCGCAGGGATGGGGACAGCGTCCCTACACTTCCGACTCAATTCTTTCATGGGATCGCTGAGCTCCTGCTCGGCATCAACTCCAGAAAAACTTCCCCGCTCTTTTTCCGCCCGCAGTGGCAGCCGCAACCCGCTGTTAAGCGGAGCTCTCATAAATTGACCAACCCCATTTCATGGCGAACCAATCAATTCAAAACTGCTCTTTATGTCTTTCTTGGCGCCTTGACGTCTTAGCGTCTTAGCGTCTTAGCGTCTTGGTCTGAAATCATCTATTTATTCCAACGAGATTGATACAGGACAATGGTTTTTCGATTCTCTCGCGAAGGCGCCAAGACACAAAGTTTTTGATCAGTACTTATTCTTTTGTATTATCACGCAGAGGCACTGGGACGCAGAGTCAAACAATTCAAAATTATAAATTTCTCTGTATGTATATCTTATGGAACTTGCTCTTATGGTTCTCTCGCGAAGACGCCAAGACACTAAGTTTATATTCAGTATTTTTGTTTTAGGGTTTTCTATAGAGTTCTAAGAAAAAGCTTGACCACAGAGCGCGCTGAGAGCACCGAGAAGAGACAACTTTTAGTCTTTAAAATTAATGGGTTCTAAATCATTCAAAATTTATAATTAACAATTCATAATTACTCTTTATGTCTTTCTTGGCGACTTAGCGTCTTGGCGTGAAATATTATATCTATTTTGTAGTCGGACTAGCACATGGAATTGTCCTTAGGTCTCTCGCGAAGGCCCCAAGACACTAAGTTTTTGTTCAGCCATTATTCTTTAAAATCACTTTTGTATTATCACGCAGAGACGCTGTGGCGCAGAGGTAAACAATTCAAAATTGATATTCTTAACTCTTTTATCATTCAAAATTTATAATTCACCATTCAAAATTGCCCACCTCGTGCGCTTTTGCTTTTGCGAAGTTCGCAAAGTCCCATTCTATTAGGTAATTGATATTTACTTGGAGGTAGGAGTCACTCACACATTACAGTTTTAGCCTTTTCCACAAAAGTGCTTTGGCCACTTTTGATGCGGAGCCTGCCTGTCTTTTAATTTTTAATTCCTGATCCCTCAACTACAAATCATCCAAAGGGCTTCGTGTCCCCGATTGGTTCAAACTCAGCACATGGGTATAAATCTGCGTCGTACTTATATCTTCATGCCCCAACAACTCCTGAATGGTCCTCAAGTCAGTCCCACGCTCCAACAAATGCGTCGCAAAACTATGCCTCAAAGTATGCACCGTACATTGCTTCTTAATTCCTAAGTCTTCACACGTAGCTTTCAAAAACCGACTTAACATTTGACCCGAATTATGATGTCGACGAATAGTTTTTTGACTCGTCATCGGATCAATACTAAGTTTTTCCGATGGGAACAACCAAAACCATGCCCACTTTCTGCCCGCATTAGGGTACTTTTTAATTAAGGCATTTGGAAGAAATACACCAGCAACTTCACTTTCACGATCTATTTCAAATAGTTTACGCACTTCATTCAAATGACAATCTATTTGCTCTTTTAAGTCCCTCGATAACAGAGTTTGCCTATCTTTATTGCCCTTTCCATCTCGTATATTTAATGAGCCTCGGCTAAAATCTAAATCTTTAATTCGTAACCGTAAACATTCACTTTTTCGTAAACCACCCCCGTAAATGAGCTTCATCATCAATTGCTCTTTACCAGTACTCGCACTCAATATCTCTCTAACCTCGTCAACCGTTAGAACCACTGGGAGTCGCACATCTTTTTTAGAGCGTAAACTTCCACTAACATCACCCAAGTCGCACTTCAAAATATATTTAAAAAACAAGACTAAGGCACACAAGGCTTGATTCTGAGTCGATGCTGCAACATTATACCTCATCACTAAATGAGATAAAAAATCTCGCACATAATCACTCTCTTTGTAATGTGTCTTCGCATGAGCTAAATAGCGCTCTACCCATGTAACATAACTCTGAATTGTCCTATACGATTTTTGCTGGAGCCTCATCGCCTTCTCAAACTCGACTAACAAGCCATCAAATTCTTCATTAAAACGAGACTCTAAACGATCTGATTTTATATCTTCTTCACTTTTCCAATCTGAATTATTCGACTCTTCGCCACCACGCCAATACCAATAATATTTCACGGCCTCTTCTGCCTGTTTAATTTGCCAATCTTCGACTCGGCCAAACAAACTCCTCATGTATTGATCCAAGCAAGATTTCTCATAGGGCGAACGTCCTAACTTTCTAGAAAAGTCTGCATATTGAACGACCCACCGCAAATAGTAATCCACAGTTTTTACATAAACACCTTTTTGCTTCAATAAAAAAGCTTTAAATATTTTCATGTTCGACATCATTAATCCTCTTTCTTTCCGTTAAAGAACTAAATAACCAAAATTCACTAAACACAAGTATTTATTAGCTTTTATATGATATCAAATGAAATATGCCTCCGCCGCATTCCCCGACTTATGCATACTACACATAACCCCCGCATTTCCGGTTTATTCATACTCAATAATGCAATAAAATACAACTACTTTTAAGCCCTTTTTTGGCTCTTCATAATACAACCCCCGACTTATGCATACTACACATAACTCCCGTATTCTCGGGTTATGCGTACTGGCTACCACAGATTACTACTTAGCAAAGACTCACTTATTGACTTTAAACATCGTGAATGCATTACAAAACTCACAACATCACTGCTATCTTAAACCATGAAAACTTAACCATCCCCGACAAACTCATCGTACGCACAAA